>NZ_JBHWGV010000024.1:28793-44086 GCF_042732955.1 Kitasatospora sp. NPDC059747
CCCAGCGGGGGGGGCCCCCCGGGGCGCCCCCCCGGTCCCCCCCGGATGGTGCGGGGTTGGTCAGGAGTGGATGGAGCTGCCGCAGTCGAAGCCCTGCAGCGGCAGGAAGCCGTAGCTCTGCAGGACGGTCGCACCGGCGCTGCTGCAGATGAAGCCGCCGTTGCCGAAGATGTTCTGCAGCGCGGTGGCGTGCGCGTCCGAGCCGGTCCACTCGGCGTCACGGATGACGTTGTAGACCACGCGCGCGTAGGAGGAGGCGGCGAAGGCGTCGCTGATCTTCTGGTTCGGGACGTCGACCGGCGCGGTGCCGTCGACCGAACGGATGGTCAGCGGGCCCTGGACGTCGGCGCCGCTGCCCTGGTTGAAGTAGACCTGGCCGATGTAGTGGGCCACGGAGTAGGGGACCACGGCGTCGAGGTCGGCGAGGGCCGGGTCGCTGCCCTGGTTCTCCTGGGTGCCCTGGATGACGCAGCTGCCCGGGGTGACCGAGGTGCCGCTGCCGATCGCCTTCAGGAAGAAGGCCCGGGTGCCGGAGTCCTTCTGCGGCAGGAACGGCTTGATGGTCGCGTTGGTCAGCGTGGGGTCGATCTGGGTCCAGTTGGTGACGTTGCAGGTGTAGATGTCCTTGAGGTTCTGCGTGGTCAGGTTCGCCGGGGCGTGGCCGTTGTTCGGGGCCGCCCAGGCCACCGCGTCCTTGGCCATCGCGACGAAGTCGTCGGTGGCCGGGTCGCCGGTCGAGCCGCTGACCGGGCCGCGCGAGGAGCGGGCGAAGTCGAGGGTCGTGCTGGTGTTGGCGTTCAGCGCGTTGATGCCGGCGCCGGAGCCGTTCGGGCGGGTGATCGTGCCGGCACCGGTCTTGGGGGTGATCGGCGAGGAGCCGATCGCGTCCCAGCTGTACAGCCGCGGCGCGTTCGGGTCCGTCAGCGTCGCGTTGTAGGCGGTGGAGAGCTGGTTCAGCACGGCCTGGGTGGTGTCCGAGCCGGCACCCACGATGTCCTGGGCGGCCGGGGTGACACCGGCGGCCGGGTCGGCCACCGCGGTGCCGCTGAAGACGGTGGCGACCGAGGTCGCCAGGGCGGCGGCGGTGAGCAGCTTGGCAGCGGTCTTACGCATGTTCCTCTTCCTCCGGTGGGAGAGACGTCCATCGCGTGAATCCCGTACTCCCGGGGGGAGTTCGGGGCCGGTGGCCGCCTCCGCTGCGGCCCGTCCGGCAGTGCAGATCCTGTCCGCCGGGGCGGTTGCGCCGGAAGGGTGGTCGAGACCGGCCCCGGAATGTCGATTCGTCGGTTCGGCGAGGTTTAGCGACTGGTCAGCCGGTCCGCAACAGTGCGGAAACAAGCAGCTCAGCGGGCCTGGACGTTCTTCTCCAGGTGGCGGCTCGGGGGGTTGCCGGATACCTGCCCTTCACCGGAACAGCACGGACGGACGGCGCGCTACAGCGACCAGATGCCGTCCGGCCCCGACCGCCGCACCTCCTGCCCCAGCCGGTGGAGTCCGGCCAGGAACCCGTCGATCCCCGCCTGGCACTGGTCGCGCCGCAGGTACCCGCGCGCGCTGCGCGCCACCGGAACGGAATCGGCCGCCCCCGGCCGGGTGGTGCGCACCGGCAGGTAGGCGGCCCAGACCCACTGGCGCCCCTCGGACTGTCCGACCGAGCACCGCAGCACCGCTCTCTCGATCAGCAGTTCTCTTACGGCGTCGGCGAGTTCGTCCTCGTTGCGGTACGTCCGGACGCCCACGCCGAGCGGCCGCCCGTTGGCCGCGCGCAGCGCCCAGCCGACGCAGCGGTCGGCCGCCGGCACGACGAGCAGCCGGGGACCGCGCCGCTCAGCGGCCATCGGTGCGTCTCAGCGACGCGGTCCGCCCCGGCAGTTCACGCCTAGGCAGTTCCCCTGTGGGCGGCTCACGCCCGGGCAACTCGCGCGCCGAAAACTCGCGCGCCGGCTGCTTGGTGAGCAGCACGACGAAGCGGCGGAACGCGTTCTGGCAGGTGGCGTACCGCTCGTAGGCCCGGCTGGAGCGCACCTCGGGGAGGCTGCGGGAGCCGGGGACGACCCAGATCCATCCGATGCCGTCCCGGACGTGGGTGATGCGCGCGGTGAGTTCGGCGGCGCCGGCGCGCAGCCCGTCGAAGCCGCGCTCGGCCTCGCCGACCGTCTCGAACGCGGCCGGGGTGATGGCGACCACCCGCCCGTTCGGCGCCTTGAGCTGCCAGCGGTAGCGCCCGTCCGGCGCCCGCTCGGTGCGGAACCCCCCTCGGCTCGCTGGTCCTGCTGCGGCGTGACCACGGCCCGACGCGTCCACTGCTCCCCCCGTCCGGTTCCCCTCCGAGACGGAGCAAAGCTATGTGTGCACACGGACACGCCGGAAGGGGCGGACGCCGACAACTTACGCCGTTGGTCGGGAAGTTCTCCCTTGTTCAGCTTTCACCAATCCACCACCGGGCCTCCCCCCGTCGTCCCCGAACCGTTCGTGTTCCGGGCCCGCTTCGACGCTCAGAGCCGGGACGTCCAGCAGACCCTCGTGCCCTTCCCGTACGGGCCGCCCTCGTGCCACGCGTCGCCACCGAGGGCCTCGGCGCGGCGGGTGAGGTTGAGCAGGCCGCTGCGCCGGCCGCCCGCGGGGATGCCGACGCCGTCGTCGGTGACGGTGAGCAGCACGCCGGGCCGGCCGCCGCGGTCGAGCGACTCCGGGTCGCCGCCGACCGGGTGCCCGGCGTCGTCGAGGTGGACGGTGGCGTCGATCTCCACGCCGACCCGGGAGGCCCGGGCGTGGCGGGCCGTGTTGGAGAGCATCTCCCGCAGTGCGGCCAGCAGTTGACGCCCGGTCTTGTCGCCGACGAGGCTCTCCACCGGCCCGACGAAGCTCACCGCGGGCTTGAAGCCGAGCGCCGCCGCGGCCTGGCTGGCCTCGCGCAGGACCCGGGTGCGCAGGGTGTCGGGGACGTCGCCGTGGTTGTCGTGCTGGAGCGCGTAGATGGTGGTGCGGACCTCCTGGATGGTGGCGTCGAGTTCGTCGACGGCCTTGCCGATGCCGACCTTCACCTCGGGCACGACGGAGCGGCGGGCGGCGCTCTCCAGGATCATCCCGGTGGCGAACAGCCGCTGGATCACGAGGTCGTGCAGGTCGCGGGCGATCCGGTCGCGGTCCTGGAAGACGGCGAGGCGCTGCTGGTCGCGCTGGCCCTCGGCGAGCCGCAGGGCGAGCGCGGCCTGCGAGGCGAAGGTCTCGGCGAGCTGCTTCTCGCTGTCGGTGAAGGGCAGCGCGCCGCGCGCGCGCCAGACGCAGAGCCCGCCGAGGACCCGGCCGGCGGCGACCATCGGGACGGCCATGGACGGGCCGAAGCTGCGGGCGAGCCGGATGACCACGGTCGGGTCGCTCGACATGTCGTCGAGGTACACGCTCTCGCCGGCGAGCAGCCGGGTGGCGAAGCTGTCCTTGGGCAGCAGCTCGCCGCGGACGAACTCGGCCGCCTCGCCGGACGCGTGGGCGACGCGCATCTGGGAGACGTCCTCGCCGTCGGCGGCGGTCGGCAGCAGGATCATGCCGAGCGAGGCGTCCGCCAGCTCCCGCACCTGCTCGGCGGCGACGGTCAGCGCGACCTCGGCCTCGTCGGTGGAGAGCAGCGCCGTGGTGACGGCGGCGGCGCCGGCGATCCAGCGCTCGCGGCGCCGGCCCTCCTCGTACAGGCGGGAGTTCTCGATGGCGACGCCGGCCGCGGCGGCGAGCGCGTTCACCACCTGCTCGTCCTCGGGGGTGAAGGCGCCGCCGCCCTTCTTCTCCGTCAGGTAGAGGTTGCCGAACACCTCGTCGCGGACCCGGATCGGCTCGCCGAGGAAGGTCTTCATCTGCGGGTGGTGCGGCGGGAACCCGGAGGAGCGCGGGTCGCTGCCGAGGTCGGCCAGGCGCAGCGGTTCGGGGCGGTCGATGAGCGCGCCGAGGATGCCGCGCCCGGCGGGCAGTTCGCCGATCTCGGCGGCGGTCGCGTCGTCGATGCCGACGTGGATGAAGTCGGCCAGGCCGTGCCCGCCGGGGGCGATCACGCCGAGGGCCGCGTACCGGGCGTCGACGAGTTCGGCGGCGCCGGTGGCGATGCGGTGCAGGGTGGCGTGCAGGTCGAGTCCGGCGCCGATGGAGACGACGGCCTCCAGCAGCCGCTGCATCCGGTCGGTGACGGCGGCGGCCGACTGGAGGCGTTCCGCGACCTCGGTGACCAGGGTGTCCAGGCCGAGCGAGGCGATCTCGGGCACCCGGTGGGGGGTGGGCTCCGGGGCGGCGGCGGGGAGGTCTGGCGTGGGGTCCATGAAGATGAGCCTAGTTTGTACGGTTTTCATCCGAAGGACGGCGCGACGGAGCGGCTACCGGGCCACCAGCGGGCCGTCCGCCTCCAGCAGGCCGTCCGCCTCCCGCTCCCGCCGCCACATCGCGTGCAGCCGCCCGTCGCCGTCCGCGAGCAGCTCCGACCAGCGGCCCCGCTCGGCCACCCGGCCGCCGTCCAGCACCAGCACCTCGTCCACGGTGTCGTCGTCCAGCCCGGCCAGCCGGTGGGTGATCAGGACGGTGGTGCGGCCGGCGGTGGCGGCGAGCAGGTCGGCGGTGAGCGCGTCGGCGGTGGGCAGGTCGAGGTGTTCGGCGGGCTCGTCGAGGACGAGCACCGGGAAGTCGGCGAGCAGGGCCCGGGCGAGCGCGAGGCGCCGGCGCTGGCCGCCGGAGAGGCGGGCGCCGTGCTCGCCGACCATGGTGTCGAGGCCGTCCGGCAGGCCGTCCGTCCAGTCGAGCAGCCGGGCGCCGGCCAGGGCGGCGCGCAGTTCGTCCTCGTCGGCGCCCGGCCGGGCGAGGCGCAGGTTCTCCCGGAGCGAGCTGTCGAAGACGTGGGCGTCCTGCGCGCAGAGGCCGATCACCCGGCGGACGTCGTCGCCCGGGAGCGCACGGCTGTCCACAGCCTGTGGACGGCCGGCGGCGAAGGTGACGCCGCCCGCAGCCGGCTCCAGGAAGCGCAGCAACGCCTGGGCGAGCGTGGTCTTGCCGGAGCCGGACGGGCCGACGACGGCGATCCGGCGCCCGGGCGCGAGATCGAGGTCCACCCCGGACAGGGCGTCCTCGGCCCGTCCGGGGTAGCGGACCGCCAGGCCGCGCACGGCGATCGGCAGCGGCTGCGCGGGCAGCGCCGCCGCCTCGACCGGCTCGGTGACCGCGGGCTCCGCGTCCAGCACTTCGTCCAGCCGGGCCCGCGCGGCGCGGCTGCGCTGGCGGGCCTGGACGGCGAGCGGCATCCCGGTGACGGCCTCGAACGCGGCGAGCGGGGTGAGCACGACGACGGCCAGGCAGACCGGCGCCAGCGCCCCGGTGTGCACGCCGCGCAGGCCGACGGCCGCGGCGGCGGTCACCGTCAGCCCGGCGAGCAGCGTGATCAGCCCGGTGCCGAGCGCGGTGGTGGCGGCCGAGCGGGCGGCCAGCCCGGTCAGCGCCGCGTCGGCGCTGCGGACGGCGGCGAGCCGACCGGGCAGCGCACCGGCGACGGTGAGTTCGGCGGTGCCGGAGAAGGCGTCGACGACGGCGGTGGTGAGCCGTCCCCGCGCCGGGGCCTGCCGCCGCTCGGCACCGGCCGACCAGCGGGCGGCCAGCGCGGGCACCACGGCGCCCGCGAGCAGCAGCCCGACGCCGAGGACGACACCGGCGGCGGGCAGGAAGGCGCCCATCGCGACGGCCGCGGCGAGCGACACGACGCCGGCGACGGCGGCCGGCAGCCGCCAGCGCAGGTAGTGGTCCTGGATCGCGTCGACGTCGGCGACCAGCCGGGAGAGCAGGTCGCCGCGCCGGAACGCGGGCAGTGCGGCCGGGGCGAGCGCGGTGAGCCGCCGGTAGACGGCGGCGCGCAGCGTGCCGAGGGTGCGCAGCACGGCGTCGTGCGAGACGAGCCGTTCGGCGTACCGGAAGACGCTGCGGCCGATGCCGAACGCGCGGACGGAGGTGACGGCCATCATCAGGTAGAGCACCGGCGGCATCTCGGAGGCGTACGAGATGAGGTAGCCCGACGTGGCCATGAGGGCGACGGCGCAGCCGAGGGCGAGCGCGCCGAGCAGGATCGACAGCGCGAGCCGGGGCGCGGCGGTGCCGGCCGGGGTCTCGTCCTCGACGGCGGTCGCGGCCACCGGGCGTCCGCTGTGGGGCAGGAGCTCGACCGCGGCGGCGGCCGGAGCGGCGGCGCCCGCCAGCCGCACCCGCTCGTCCGCGACGGCCAGCAGCGCCGGCCGGTGGGCGACCACCAGGACCGTGCGCGCCGGGTCCTCGGCGAGCGCCCGGACGGCCTCCACGACGGCCGCCTCGGAGGCGCCGTCCAGGTTGGCGGTCGGCTCGTCGAGCAGCACCAGCGGGCGGTCGTCGGCGAGCAGCACGCGGGCGAGCGCGATCCGCTGCCGCTGCCCGGCGGAGAGCCCGGCGCCGTCCTCGCCGAGGACGGCGTCCAGGTCCGTCACGAAGTCCAGCGCGTGGGCGGAGCGCAGCGCCGTCCACAGCTCGTCGTCGCTCGCCTGCGGCCGGTGCAGGCGCAGGTTCTCGGCGACCGTCCCGGCGAACAGGTGCGGGTGCTGCGGCACCCAGGCGATCTGCCGCTGCCAGGTGGCCGGGTCGAGCTCGGCCAGGTCGTACGCGCGGCCGTCGGCGGCGGTGATCCGGACGGTGCCGGCGTCCGGCGCGGTCAGGCCGAGCAGGACGGACACCAGGGTGGACTTGCCGGCCCCGCTCGGTCCGGTCAGGGCGACGGTGGCGCCCGGACGCAGCGTCAGCCCGGCGCCGTCCAGCGCGGGCTCCGTCCGCCCGGGGTGCCGCACGACCAGGCCGTCCGCCGTCACGGTCGCGTCGGCGAGCGCGGGGGCCGGGACGACCCCGGCGGCGGGCAGCGGCGTCTCCAGCACCCCGAAGATCTCGTCCGCCGCCGTCAGCCCCTCCACGCTGGAGTGGTAGAGCGCGCCGACCTGGCGGATCGGGAAGTACACCTCGGGGGCGAGGATGAGGATCAGCAGCCCGGTCTCCAGGTCGAGCGTGCCGTCCACCAGCCGGAACCCGACGGACACCGCGACCAGCGCGACCGACAGCGTGGAGAGCAGCTCCAGCGCGAACGAGGAGATGAACGCGATCCGCAGGGTGCGCAGGGTCGCCCGGCGGTAGTCGGCGGTGATGCGGGCGATCGTGGCGGCCTGTGCCCGCGCCCGGTTGAACACCTTGAGGGTGGGCAGGCCGGCCACCACGTCGAGGAAGTGGTGCGAGAGCCGGGCCAGGGTCTGCCACTGCCGGTCCATCCGGGACTGGGTGGCCATCCCGATCAGCACCATGAACAGCGGGATCAGCGGCAGCGTCCCGGCGATGATCGCGGCCGAGGTGAGGTCGGCCCCCGCGATCCGCAGCAGCACGATCGCCGGCACGGCCACCGCGAGCGCCAACTGCGGGAGGTAGCGCGCGAAGTAGTCGTCGAGGGCGTCGACGCCGCGGGTCGCGAGGGTGGTGAGCTCGCCGGTGCGCCGGCCCGCCAGGTAGGCCGGACCGAGCGCGGTGGCGTGGTCGAGCAGCCGGCGCCGCAGGGTGGACTTCACCCGGGCGACGGACCGGTGCGCGGTGAGCTCGGTGAGCCAGCCGACCAGCCCCCGCCCGACGGCGGTCAGCGCGAGCAGCACCAGCGGGGTGGTGAGCTCGCCGGGCGTCGCCCCGTGCCGGAAGCCGCGCACGACGATCTCGGCGAGCAGGCTCGCCTGCGCGACCACCAGGACGGCGCCCGCCGCGCCGAGGAGCACGGATCCGGCGAGGAAGGCCCGGGTGGTGCGGGCGTGCCCGAGCAGTCGCGGGTCGACCGGCTTCATGTCAGTGCCCGGCCGGGATGTGCTGGACGCCGATGCGCTTGCGGAACACCCAGTACGTCCAGCCCTGGTAGAGCAGCACGAGCGGGGTGAACACGGCCGCGACGATCGTCATCAGCTTCAGCGTGTACGGCGAGGACGCGGCGTTGGTGACGGTCAGGCTCCACTCGGGGTGCAGCGTCGACGGCATGACGTTCGGGAAGAGCGCCAGGAACAGCATCGCCACCGCCGCCACGATCGTCGCCCCCGAGAGGATGAACGCCCAGCCCTCGCGGCCGCGTTGGTTGGCGACCAGGGCGCCGGCCAGGGCCGCCACGGCGACCACCAGGGCCACCAGGCTCCGGCCGTTGCCGCTGTCCGCCTGGGTCCAGGAAAGGAAGGCGAGCGCCAGCACCGCCGTCACCGTCCCGGCCAGGAGCGCGGCCCGGCGCGCCCGCAGCCGGATCTCGCCGACCGTCTTCAGCGCGGCGAACACCGCGCCGTGGAAGGTGAAGAGGCCGAGCGTCACCAGGCCGCCGAGCAGCGCGTACGGGTTGAGGAGGTCCCAGAGGGTGCCGACGTAGTTCTTCTGCGCGTCGATGTCCACGCCGCGCACGATGTTGGCGAAGGCCACGCCCCACAGGAAGGCCGGGATCAGCGAGGTCCAGAAGATGGCCTCCTCCCAGTTCCGCTGCCAGCACTCGCCGTCGCGCTTGGCCCGGTACTCGAAGGCCACGCCGCGCACGATCAGGCAGACCAGGATGGCCAGCAGCGGGAGGTAGAAGCCGCTGAACAGCGTCGCGTACCAGTCGGGGAAGGCCGCGAAGGTCGCGCCGCCGGCGGTCAGCAGCCAGACCTCGTTGCCGTCCCACACCGGGCCGATCGTGTTGATCAGCACCCGCCGCTCGGCGGTGGTCCTGGCCAGCGGCTTGGTGAGCACGCCGATCCCGAAGTCGAAGCCCTCCAGGAAGAAGTAGCCGATCCACAGGACGGCGATCAGGACGAACCAGACGTCGTGGAGTTGCATGTCAGATCCCCTGTGGTGCTCAGTAGGCGAACGCGAGCGGCTTGTCGGCGTCCTCGTCCGCGGACGGTCCGCGCAGGGACGGGTCCACGGTCGGCGGCTGCTCGGATACCACCGGACCGGCCTTGGCGTACTTGACCAGCAGCCGGACCTCGATGACGGCGAGGATCGCGTACAGCGTGGTGAAGGTGACCAGGGCCCCGATCTGGGTGCCGACGCCCACGTTGGGGGAGACCGCACTGGCCGTGGTCATCAGGCCGAACACGGCCCAGGGCTGGCGGCCCATCTCGGTGAAGATCCAGCCGAAGCTGTTGGCGATCAGCGGGAAGCCCATGGTCAGGATGCCGATCCGCCAGCTCCACTTGGTCAGCAGCGGGCCCAGTTCGCGCTTCGGGGTGAGCATCAGCCGCGGCACCTCGGTGTCGCCGGTGCGGAACTCGGGGTGCAGGAAGAGCTTGCGCCGGGTGGTCCAGAGTCCGACCAGACCGGCCGCGAAGGAGGTCATCCCGAAGCCGATCATGAGGCGGAAGCCCCAGAAGGTCATGAAGATGCTCGGGATGTAGTCCTTCGGATCGCCGCCGTACTTGGCGGCCTCGGCGGCCGCGGTGTCGTTGATGCCGGGGACGGAGGAGCTGAAGTCGCTGTGCGCGAGGAAGGAGAGTATCCCCGGGATCTCCAGCTCGACCGAGTTGTGGCCCTTGCTGACGTCACCGATCGCGAAGACCGAGAACGGCGCCGGCGACTGGGTGTCCCACAGCGCCTCGGCGGCGGCCATCTTCATCGGCTGCTGCTCGAACATCACCTTGCCCAGCGAGTCGCCGCTGATCGCGGTGCCCAGGCCGAAGACGACGGCCAGCACCAGGCCGAGCCGCAGCGACGTGCGCATCACGGCGGTCTTCTTGGGGTCGGCGGTCTCCGCCCCTCCACTCTTCTCAAACAGCCGCTTGGCCTTCCAGAGGTGGAAGGAGGCGATGCCGACCATGAAGGCCGCGCCGGTGAGGAAGGCGGCGGTCAGGGTGTGCGCGACGACGGTGAGGGTGGTGTTCTGGAACAGCACCTCGGTGATGTCGGTGAGCTGCGCCTTGCCGGTGACCGGGTCGATCGCGTAGCCGACCGGGTGCTGCATCCAGGAGTTGGCGGCGAGGATGAAGTAGGCGGAGAGCACGGTGCCGAGGGCGACCATCCACATGCACGCGCAGTGGATCTTCTTCGGCAGCTTGTCCCAGCCGAAGATCCACAGGCCGATGAACGTGGACTCGAAGAAGAAGGCGATCAGCGCCTCCATCGCGAGCGGGGCCCCGAAGACGTCGCCCACGAACCGGGAGTAGTCCGACCAGTTCATCCCGAACTGGAACTCCTGCACGATGCCGGTGACCACGCCCATCGCGATGTTGATCAGGAAGAGCTTCCCCCAGAACTTCGTGGCGTGGAAGTACTTCTCCTTGTTCGTCCGCACCCAGGCGGTCTCCAGTCCGGCCACGACGGCGGCCAGGCTGATGGTGAGCGGGACGAAGAGGAAGTGGTAGACGGTGGTGATGCCGAATTGCCATCTGGCGATGGTTTCGTGAGCGATTGCCAGTTCCACGTCGCCCTCTCTCCAACCTGCCCTTTCGGGCACATTCCGGACAAACTTCTTCTTTAGCCGTAGACCGCTGCCTAACCACGCAAGCTTGTCCGCTTGTGAACGTGAACACGTTCACAAGGGCCAGTATCCATCATCCTTACGGGGGGTCCTCACGCGGGGTTGGGTTTGACCAGGGCGAAGGCCTGCAAGGCGGTGCGCACAGTCTGCGGAGCCCCGCGCGGCAGCGACAACGAACGCCCGGGCGGATCCGGTGATCGTCTTGGACGCCCCGGCACTTGACACGGCCGCCCCACCGGCCCCGGGGCGGACAGCGTGAAAGGGCGCCCCGGAACTCCGGGGCGCCCTACCTCCCGACGCTACGGACGGCCGAGCAGCCAGGTGCCGGGGGTGGAGGGGGCGCGGGCCGTGAAGAAGGCGGTGAAGCCGCGCAGGAACTCGTCCAGGGTGATCCGGCCGTCCCCGTCGGTGTCCAGCTGGCGGAAGCCGTGGGAGAGTTCGGCCGGGTGGACGCGCGGGCCGCCGAAGACGGCGCGGTACTCGTCGGCGTCCAGGTGACCGTTTCCGTCGGTGTCGGCGGCGGTGAAGACGGCGCGCAGCGCGGGCAGCAGGCCGGCCTCCAGGTAGGCCGGGTCGCGGTCGCAGCCGGCGATGGTGGCGGCGACGAACTCCTCCCGGCTCACCTCACCGTCGCCGTCGGCGTCCATGCTCTCGCGCAGCTGCTCCCACCAGCCCTCGAAGGCCGTGTGGACGGCGGCCTCGCCGGCGTCGTCGAGCTCCAGCTGCCAGCACACGTTGTGGGCCATCGCCCGCAGGTCGTGCACCGTGAGCCGGCCGTCGCCGGTCTGGTCGAGCACCTCGCGGAAGAACCGGTCCAGCCGGGGCCGACGGGTGTCCCGCCGCGTCGGGCGCCAGCGGGATGGCGGGCGCTGCTCCGGCGAGCGGTAGCGCAGGTGGTCCGGCAGCCGGCGCAGGACGCCCCCGGCGCCGTGGTGCAGCAGCCGGGACAGCAGGGCGGCACGGCGGGTGCGGACCAGGCCGAAGCGCTCCCGGACGACGGGCGGCAGGTCGGCGATCGTCAGCGCCGTCACCACCCGGGCCACCACCGCCCGCACGGCACGCCAGCCCGCGTCCCCGAGGAACCGGAGCCGGCGCGGCCGGGGCGCCTCGCGCAGGATGTCGAACAGCAGGTAGCGCGCCGACTCGGTGAACTCCAGCCGCTCTCTGGCGACTTTGACGAAGTATCCGGGCAAGTCGGCTGCCGACTGCGGGAGTTCACCCGCCAGAAGCCCGAAGGCGGCAACGACTTCGACGAACTCGCGATACACCTGGTCGAGTTCGCCACGGTCGTACGGATCTCCGCCCAACTCTCGCATGGTGACGACCGATTCGAAGAGCGTCAGCAGCACCCACGCCCTGGTCGCCGCGTCCTTCGCGTCGTACGCACGCCCGTCCGCGTCCGTCCCGCGGATCCGCTTGTGCGCCCGCTCCAGCCGCGCGACCTCGCGCCGGAGCGCGTCGGCGTCCTGGTAGAACAGCCGCCGCCCGCTCCCCAGCGTGTGCTCCACCCGCCGCCACGGATGCGCGTGGTACGTCGAGTGCTCGTCCATCCCCGCCCCGACCACCGGATGCGCCGCCTGCAACACCAGCAGCCGCCACGCGACCAGCCCCACCCGCCACTCGGCCAAGTCCCGCCGGAACGACACCCCCGCCTCAGCCACGCCGCTCCCCGGTGATCTCCGGCCCGATGACGAACCCCTTGGCCGGGCCCTCCTCGATCACGGCTTCCTTGCCGTACGGGACCCGCGCGGAACGGTTGTAGGCCCGGCGTTCGACATCCGGGTCGGTGAGGATCGTCACCGCGCCGCCGTGGTCGTCATCGTCGATGATCTCGGCCCTGACGTGCTCCGGGACTCTGAAGCGTTTCCAGACGTCCCAGAGCCGTTCTTCGGGGCTCATCACGCTTTCCTCGGCCTCGGGGTTCATGGTCCGAACCGTGGCACGGATCCTGCCCGCCGATCGGGTGATCGGGTCGTATTCACCCGATCGGGGTCAGGAGGCCGTGGTCGTCGGGAGTTCGACGCGGAAGGTGGCGCCGGCGCCCGGGGAGGTTTCGAGGGTCAGCGTGCCGCCGTGCGCGTGGGTGAGGGCGGTGGCGATGGCGAGGCCGAGGCCGGCGCCGCCGCCGTCGTGGCGGCTGCGGGAGGCGTCGACGCGGTAGAAGCGCTCGAAGACCTGGAGGGCCTGGTCCTCGGTCAGGCCCGGGCCAGCGTCGGCGACCTCCAGGAGGCAGACGCCGCCCGGGCCGCCGCCGACGCCTATCCGGACGGGGGTGCCGGGCGGCGTGTGCTTGACGGCGTTGCCGACCAGGTTGGTGACGACCTGGCGCAGCCGCGCCTCGTCGCCGAGGACGGGGGCCGCGCCGGGGGCGCCCGTCCCGGCCGGGCCGGTGAGGGCGACCGGGCGGGTCGGGTCGAGGGCGGTGAGGTCGTGCAGGGCGTCGGCGGCGAGGGTGCGCAGGTCCATCGGGGCGAGGTCGAGCGGGCGTTCCTCGTCGAGCCGGGCGAGCACCAGGAGGTCCTCGACGAGGGCGCCCATGCGCACGGCCTCGCTCTCGATCCGGGTCATGGTGCGCCGCACGTCCTCCTCGGTGGGCAGCGCGCCCATCCGGTACAGCTCGGTGAAGCCGCGGATGCCGGCCAGCGGGGTGCGCAGTTCGTGCGAGGCGTCGGCGATGAACCGCCGCATGCGGGCCTCGGATTCGGCGCGCGCGGCGAACGCGGCCTCGATCTGGGTGAGCATCCCGTTGAGCGCGATGGACAACCGCCCGACCTCGGTGCGGCGGGAGGGCCCGGGCATGCGGTGGGAGAGCTCGCCGGCCGCGATCCGGGCCGCGCCGGCCTCGATGCGCCGCAACGGGCGCAGCCCGGTGCGGACGGCGAAGAAGCCGAGGGCGGCGATGATGACGAACACGGCGCCGCCGATGGCGAGGAAGGAGGTGCGGAGCTTGCCGATGGTCGCGTCGATGTCCTCGCGGGAGACGGCCACCATCAGGTAGGTCGGGGTGACGAGCGGCGACGCGTAGGGGCTGACGACCGTCCCGGCGCCGGGCGTCTTGGCCGGCTGGAGCGGCAGGACGAGCACCCGCCAGCTGCGGTGGCCGCGCTGGTCGGGCAGGTCGAAGGGCACGTCGGGCGCGGTGGCGGCCGGGTCGAGGCCGGCCAGCTGGGGCGCCGGGTCGCTGTCGGAGACGGGCTGGCGCATGACGCCCTGCACCTTGCCGTCGGAGGTGAGGTACTGCACCAGGTACTGGCTGGGCAGGCCCTGCCCGCGCCGCCCGTTGACGGGCAGCCGCCCCCCGGCGTCGGGCGGGCTGAGCTTGCCCGGCGACCGGTGGGACATCGGCAGCCCGAAGCGCTGGAGCTGCTGGTCGAGCTGCTCGACCAGCTGCACCCGGACGGTGCCGAGCACGATGGTGTCGCTGACCACGAGACCGGTGGTGACGAGGGCGAGCACGAGCACGAGCAGCCGGGCACGCAGCGAGAGCCGGGAGGTGAAGCGGGGCAGCACGGGACGGATCGGCACGGTCGGGCGGGTCCGGTCAGCCCTGCGGGGGCCGGCGCAGGGCGTAGCCGATGCCGCGCACGGTGTGGATCAGCTTGGGGCCGTGGGCGGGGCCGGAGTCGAGCTTGCGGCGCAGGTAGGAGATGTAGGACTCGACGATGGAGAGGTCGCCGCCGAAGTCGTAGGCCCACACGTGGTCGAGGATCTGGGCCTTGGAGACGACCCGGCCGACGTTGGCCATCAGGTAGTGCAGCAGCTTGAACTCGGTCGGGGAGAGCGAGACCGGGATGCCGCCGCGGGTGACCTCGTGGGCGACGGGGTCGAGGCTGAGGTCGGCGACGATCAGCCGGCCGTCCTCGGCGGGGCCGCCGGCCCGGCGCAGGATGGCGCGGATCCGGGCGATCAGCTCTTCGAGGCTGAACGGCTTGGTGACGTAGTCGTCGGCGCCCGCGGCGAGGCCCTGGACCTTGTCGCCGACGCCGTCCTTGGCGGTGAGGAAGAGCACCGGGAGGTGGTCGCCGGGGTGGCCGTGGGCGGGCCCGGCGATCTGGCCGCGGCTGGTCTGCTCGCGCAGCTTCTCGACGACGGTGAAGCCGTCGAGGTCGGGGAGCATGACGTCGAGGACGACGAGGTCGGGACGCTCGTGGGCGATCAGCCGCAGGGCCTCGGTGCCGGTCGCGGCGGAGGCGACCCGGAAACCGGAGAACCGCAGGGAGGCGGAGAGCAGTTCGCGGATGTTGGGCTCGTCGTCGACGACGAGGAGGAAGGCCTCACCCGGCCCGCCGGCCACGGCGGAGCCGCCTGGCGTGGTCACAGTGCCTTGCACGGGGGTTTCGCCTCCCGGTCGGACGATGGCGTTCAGCATGAGGCTAGCCCCCGGAGGCTATGCGGCATGGATGAATGTTGGATTAACACCTTATCGGTCGGTTTTTGGCCGACAGGCCTACGACGAAGGGCTGGGTGGTGTGCGTACCGGCGAGTACGCAAACGCCGCCGGCCGGAGAGGTGGCTCCTGCGTCGCACGCGGCAGGGTCGACTCCGCGATCAGCTCGAACTGCCGCGGCGAGGTACGTGAAGCCCGTCCCCATGACCGGGCCGGCAAAGGGGTTCAGGCGGGCCTCCATCGTCCACTCCCAGGGTGCCGGTCGTGCGCTGTCACCGACGAAGGCAGGACAGCCCCTCACTGCGGGAAGCGGGGGGGGGGGGGGGGCGGGGCGCGGGGGGGGGGGCGCGCGGGCGTCGCACTGGGGACGCGGGGCGGGGGGGGGGGGGCGGGAGGCGAGGGCGGCGGTCG
>NZ_JBHWGV010000024.1:44096-59214 GCF_042732955.1 Kitasatospora sp. NPDC059747
GTGTGTGGCGCCTCCCCTCCCTCCCCTAGCCTCTGCGGGGTGTTGTTGTTGCCCTCCACCTCCCCCCCCCCTCCCCCCCTCCTTTTTCGTCTTCCTCCCCTTCTGGTGGTGCGCCCCCCCGGCGACGCAGAGGAAGGACCGCAGCGCAGGAAGTCGGCTGGGCCGACTTCCTGCGCTCTGATCCGAGAGGACTCAGCTGCTCCATCGCGTCGAAGAGCCGTCCGGAGCGGTGTAGCCGACGAGCAGTCCCTCCGGCCCCGCCTCGACGGTGAACCACTCGCGGCGGGGGCGGTTGTGGTCGAGCCAGGACCTGTGCGCGGCCTCGATCAGCTGCCAGAGGTCACGGGGACCGCTGACGAGGACGGTGTCGTCCTGCACGTAGGCGACCGAGCCGTCCGCCGGGTCGTGGAGGGTGCTGCCGCACCGGACGACCGTGGGGCCGAGGTGGAGACCCGCCCAGAACGAGAACCTGTGGTCGTCCAGGACACGGGAGCCGGTCGCAGTAGTCCGCCCCCCGGCCCCCGGCTCGGGAGCCGGCGGGCCGGGCTCGTCGGCGGAGCGCAGGGGCATGAAGGCGGCGGGCTGGTGGAGGAAGCGGCCCACGGCTCGGCCGTCCGGCAGCTTGGTCAGGCGGGCCCCGGCGCCGCCGCCCAACGCGTCGGCGATCGGGGCGACGATGAGGCCGCCAGGCGCGCACTGGTCGAGCCAGGCCCGGGGGATGCGGCGGACGGAACACGTGGCGATGATCCGGTCGAACGGCACTCGGTCCGGACACCCGTCCTGCCCGTCCGTCCGCAGGACGCTCGGTCTGAAACCGGCCTCGGCCAGCCGGGTGCGGGCTGTCGACACGAGGCGCTCGGTGCGGTCGATCGTGGTGACGTGAGCCGCGCCGGCGAGGTGGCACAGCAGAGCGGCGTTGACGGCGACCGACTCGCCGTCGAGCGTCCCGCGGATCGGGAGCAAGGGGCCGCAGGAGCGATTCGCCAGGGGGTGAGCTCGTCGGCCTTGGCGCGCTGGAGGAGGTCGGCGAGCTTCTGGGGGGGTGGCGCGGAGGATGACCTCGCTCTCGTCGGACCGAGACCACGCTCGACGGCCGCATCCGGGTGACGTTCTCACCGTCGCGCTCGGCGTCGTCGCGACGCTCAGGATGAAACCGCCGGACGGCCGCGAGCCGGGGTGGAACGCGCGAAGGCCCCCACCCGATGACGGGCGAGGGCCTCGCGGCGGGCGGGGTCAGCCGCCGGACGGGGTGCGGTTGCCGCCACCGCCGCCGAAACCGCCGCCGCCGAAGCCGCCGCCCGCGCCAGCGGCGCCTTCGACGAGCTGGCTGGCGGTGTAGCCACCGTTGGCGTCGGGGGTGCCGACGACGGTCACGCTCTGGCCGGGCTGCAGGTCAGCGACCTTGCCGTCCTTGTTGAGCTGGACCTTCGTCGCGTCGCCGGTGGTGACCTTGACGGTGTTGCCGTTGGCGTCGGTCAGGTAGACGGTCGTGCCGTCCACCGCCTTCACCGTGCCGCGCGTGAAGCCGGGCTGTCCGCCCTGCCCCTGGCCGCCCTGGCCACCGCCCCTGCGGGAGCCGGTGCCGCCCTGGCCGCCGTAGCCGCCCTGCCCGCCCTGCCCGCCCGCCGCGGCACGCTGCGAGGCGCCGGCGGCCGAGGCCCGGGGCGCGGAGGAGGTCGTCCCGTTGTTCTCCTGGTACCAGACCCCGCCCGCGAACGCGGCCGTGGCGATCACTCCGCCCGCGAGGAGCAGCGAGAGCCAGGGCAGCGGCCGGCGCGGCGGCGCCGCGAGCTCGCCGGCGACGTCCCGGGCGTCCGGCGGGGTGGCGAGGAGGGCGACCTGTTCGGCCGGGTCGTTGATCTCGGTCATGGTCGTGTCCTACTCGTGCCGGAGGGCGTCGATCGGCCGCAGCGAGGCGGCCCGGTTGGCGGGGTAGCTGCCGAAGAAGAGCCCGATGGCGACGGCGATGCCGAACGCGCCGAGCACCGACTCGGGGATCACCACCGGCTTGATGCCGACGATGCTGAAGTGCGAGCCGGCGATCCCGGCCGCGACCCCCAGCCCGGCGCCGATCACCGACAGCAGCGTGGACTCGGTGAGGAACTGCCCGAGGATCACCGCGCGGGGGGCGCCGAGCGCCTTGCGGATGCCGATCTCCCTGGTCCGCTCGGTCACCGTCACCAGCATGATGTTGGTGATCCCGATCCCGCCGACCAGCAGCGAGATCGCGGCCACCGCGCCGAGCAGCACGGTGAACGTCTTGGTCGTGCTCTCGCGGGCGGT
Organism: Kitasatospora sp. NPDC059747; assembly: GCF_042732955.1. Taxonomy (NCBI): domain Bacteria; kingdom Bacillati; phylum Actinomycetota; class Actinomycetes; order Kitasatosporales; family Streptomycetaceae; genus Kitasatospora; species Kitasatospora sp. NPDC059747. Next base: position 46,380 of record NZ_JBHWGV010000024.1, read on the forward strand.
GAGCAGCGAGGCCTGGTTGGTGATCCGGAAGTCGGCCTTGGCCGGGTCGGTGATCGCGTGGGCGGCGAGCAGCACCCGGGTGATCTCGGACTGGGCCGCCGTCGTGCTGTCCGCCGAGGCGGCCTGGACGAGGATCTGGTTGACCGGGCCGAAGCCGGTGAAGGCGTTCTGCACGGTGGGCAGCGGCGCGATCAGGACGTCGTCCGGGTCGGTGAAGCCGCTGCCGCCCTTGGCCTGGAGCACACCGACCACCGTGAAGGGCGTGCCGCCGACGGTGATCTTCTTTCCGACCGGGTCCTCGGTGTCGAAGAGCTGCTTGGCGGTGGTGGCGCCGAGCACCGCGACCTTGCGCGAGCCGAGGACGTCGTCGTCGGTGAAGTACTCGCCGTGCGCGACCTTCTGGTTGGAGGTCTCGAAGTACGCCGGGTAGGTGCCGACGACCGAGCCGGGGCTGTATGAGACGTTCCCGTACAGCGCGGTGGCGCTGGTGGTGACGACGGGCGCGACGGACTTGACCGCGGCCGGGTCCGCCTCCGTCGCGAGCGCCTTGGCGTCGGCGACGGTCAGCTTCTTGACCGACGAGGTGGCGCGCGAGCCGCCGTTCGCCGAACCGGAGCTGACGGTGAGGGAGTTGGTGCCGAGCGAGGTGATCGAGTCCTTGACCGCGACCGACGAGCCGTTGCCGACGGCCAGCAGCAGGATCACCGAGGCGACGCCGATCAGCACGCCGAGCATGGTGAGCGCCGAGCGCACCTTGTTGGCGGCGAGGCCGCCGACCGCGAAGCGGAGCATCTGCCAGAGGATCACGCCGGCACCCCCACGACGAGCGGAGGGCCGTCGAACAGCGGCGGCGGACCGTCCACGCGGGCCTGCCGGACGTCGCTGACGATCTGGCCGTCGACGAGCCGCAGCACCCGCTTGGCGTGCCGGGCGACCTCGTCCTCGTGGGTGATCAGGACGACGGTGCGGCCGGTGGCGTTGAGCCGGTCGATGATGGCCAGCACGTCCTCGGTGGCACGGCTGTCCAGGTTGCCGGTCGGTTCGTCGGCGAGCAGCATCGCGGGTGCGGTGACCAGTGCCCGGGCCACGGCGACGCGCTGCTGCTGGCCGCCGGAGAGCTCGTTGGGCCGGTGGCCGGCCCGCTCGGCGAGCCCGACCAGCGACAGCGCGGCCATCGCCCGGCGGCGCCGTTCGGCGGCGCGCACGCCCGCGTAGGCGAGCGGCAGCTCGACCTGGGCGAGGGCGGTGGTGCGCGGCACCAGGTTGAACGACTGGAAGATGAAGCCGATCTTGCGGTTGCGGACGAGCGAGAGCTGCCCCTCGTCGAGGTGCCCGACGTCGATGCCGTCCAGCTGGTAGCTGCCGGCGGTGGGGACGTCGAGGCAGCCGAGGATGTTCATGAGGGTCGACTTGCCGGAGCCGGAACTGCCCATGACCGCGACGTAGTCGCCCTGGTCGATGTCCAGCGCGACGCCGAGCGGCGTGCCGGTGGCCGGGTCGGCCGGGCCGCGCAGCGCGTGCACGGTGGCGTCGCCGTGGCCGTAGGCCTTGGTGAGCCGGCGGATCCGGATGACGGGTGGCGGGGGGCCCGCGGGCACCCGCTTGTCGATGACGTGACGCATGCTCAGCCCTTGCCGCCGCGGCCCGCGCCGCCGGCGTTGCCGCCACCGCCGCCGCCGGGGATGCCGCCGCCACCACCGCCGAAGCCGGCCGCACCGCCGCGACCGCCCTGGCCGCCCTGCCCCGGGAAGGAGCCGTTCGGGAAGCCGTTCCCCGCACTGGTGGTGGGGAGTTCGACCTTGTCGCCCTCCTTGAGCCCGGTGAGCACCTGCACGGTGCTGTCGCCCTCGACGCCGACCGTGACGCTCATCCGCTGGGTGGAGCCGTCGGCCTGCATCACGTTCGCCGTCCGGCTGCTGCCGGTGCCGGCGAGCGCGGAGGTGGGCAGCGAGAGCGCGTTGTCGGCCTCGCCCGTGACCACCGAGACGGTCGCGCTGAGGCCGGTGCGCAGGGTGCTGGTGTCGCCGCTGATCTGGAGCGTCGCCGCGTACTGGACGGCCGACGAGCCCGCGCTGCCGCCACCACTGCTGCTGGGCAGCGAACTGACCGACAGGACGGTCGCGTTGAGCTTGGTGTCGGACTGCGCGTTCAGCGCGACGGTGGCCGCCTCGCCCTTCTTGAGCTTGAGCGAGTCGAGCTCGGAGAAGTTGGCGGTGACCTGCATCCCGGTGGGGTTGGTCAGGACGATGAAGCCGCTCGGCGTGCCGCTGCTCGAACTCGCGCTCGTCCCAGTCGACTTGGTCGATCCCGAGGTGGTGGCGGACGATCCCCCGCCGACGGTGTCGCCGACCTTGGCGGAGACGGACGCGACGGTGCCGTCCACCGACGCGGTGAGGGTCGTGCCGGCCAGCGCCGCCTGGGCGTTGGCCACGTTGGTCTGCGCGGTGGCGACCTGCTGCTCGGCCGAGGCGACGGCCGCGTCGTCCACCTTGGTGGTGGTGACGGTGGTGGTCTGCGGAACGGGCGCGGTGTTCCCGACCGTTCCGCGGCCGCCGCCCCCGGCACCGGCGCTGGGGCTGGGGCTGGGGCTCGGGGCGGCGGGAGCGCCGGTCTGGGGCAGCGGCTCGACGGTCGTGGTGGTGACACCGGCCTGGGCCTTGGTGAGGTTGGCGTCGGCCGTGGTGAGCGCCGCGTTGGCCGCGTCCACCTGCTGCTGGGCGGCGGTGGTGTCGACGGTGGCCAGCACCTGGCCCTTCTTCACGGTGTCCCCGACCGCGACCTTGACGGCCGTGAGCCGGCCACCGGTGGTGAAGTCCTGGGCGGCGTCGGTGGGCGACACCAGCGTGCCGGTTCCGGACACGGTGGCCAGGACCGTCCCCTTGGCCACCGTCGCGGTCCGGGCCTTCGGCTGTCCGGCGGCCGCGCTCGGCCCGCTGTTCACCGTGGTGTACGCCAGCGCGGCGCAGGCCAGCAGGGCCACGCCCAGGGCGGAATTGACGAGGACGGCGCCTCGCCGTCGTGGGAGCACCTTCATGGCGGACAGCTTCGCCGGGCGCTCTTGCGTCGGCCTGGGCGCGGGCTGGGAGAAGGCTGAACGGGTGGATCCGGACATTCCGCTCGCACCGGCCCGTTCGCGCGGGCCGCTTGGCCGCCGCGTGGCCGGCCGTTGGCCGAACTCCCAGCCCGCTCCCAGCGATCCCCAGGCATCCGGCAGCGCCCGGCACCACGCCGGCGGCATCCGGGCCTCCCGAAAGCGCCCGGAGCACCCCGCGAGCACGTCGTGAGCACCTCCGGAACGCCTCCCGAACGCCTCCCGAACGCCGCAGGGGCGCACCGCGCGTGCGGAACGCCCCTGCGTACGGACGCGGACGTCAGAGCGTCTTGCGGAACTCCTCGGCCACCGCGAGGAAGATCGTGTTGCCCTCGGCCTCGCCGATCGACACCCGCACGCCCTCGGGGAACGGCCGGACGATCACGCCGGCCGCGGCGGCCGCGGCGGCGAAGTCCGCCGAGCGCGCGCCGAGCGGCAGCCACACGAAGTTGGCCTGCGAGTCCGGGAGGTCCCAGCCCTGGGCGCGCAGCCCGGCCACCACCCGGGCGCGCTCCTCCACGAGCGCGTCCACCCGCACCTTGAGCGCGTCCTCGGCGTGCAGCGAGGCGACGGCGGCGTCCTGCGCGAGCTGGTTCACGCCGAACGGGACGGCGGTCTTGCGCAGCGCGGTCGCCACCGGCTCGTGGGCGATCGCGAAGCCGACGCGCAGGCCCGCGAGGCCGTACGCCTTGGAGAAGGTGCGCAGGACGCAGACGTTCGGGCGGTCCCGGTAGAGGTCGATGCCGTTGGGCACCTCGGGGTCGCGGATGAACTCGATGTAGGCCTCGTCGACGACGACCAGCACGTCGCCGGGCACCGCGTCGATGAAGCGCTCCAGCTCGGCGCGGTGGATCACGTTGCCGGTCGGGTTGTTCGGGTTGCACACGAAGATCAGCCGGGTGTTCGGCGTGATCGCGGCGAGCATCGCGTCCAGGTCGTGGTCGCCGCCGGCGGTGATCGGGACCGGGACGGGGGTGGCGCCGGCGACCTGGGTGATGATCGGGTACGCCTCGAAGGAGCGCCAGGCGAAGATCACCTCGTCGCCCGGGCCCGCCGTGGCGAGGATCAGCGACTGGGCGACGCCGACCGAGCCGGTGCCGGTGGCGATGTGCTCGGCCGGCACGCCGAAGCGCTTGGCCAGCTCCTCGGTGAGCTCGTTGACCGCCATGTCCGGGTAGCGGTTGAACGACCCGGCCGCCTCGACCGCCGCGGCCAGCACGCCGGGCAGCGGCCCGTACGGGTTCTCGTTGGAGGACAGCTTGTAGGCGTCGGCGCCGGCCGGCTTGCCGGGCTTGTAGGTGGGGATGCCGTCCAGGGTCGGCCGCAGCCGCGGGCCCTGCGCTGACGTGTCGCTCACGGTCCTGCTCCTTCTCGATCTTCTCGATCTCCGCGTCGGGTGGACGCGCGATGTCCGGGTGTGCGTCCTCTGGTGCGGGTCCTCCGGTGCACACGCCCGGACCACCCCGGTCGGGTGCCTTGCACCATACCGACCGCGCTCACCCGTAGGAGTGAGTTGGCCGGTCGGCCCACCGGTGCAGATCAGCCATTCTGCCGGGTTCCTTTGGCACATGTCAGAGGTAAGACGCCAGGTTTTGGGCCGGTATCGAAGGGGCGCGCCCCGGCTCACTCGTGGAGAAACGTATCTCCAAAGGCTCCCGATGCGCCGGTCACAGGACCTTGTCAGGAGCCATACGATCGGTCCGCCATGACAGCAGCAGCCAACCAGAGCGGTCGGCGACCCACCACCTCACGGCGTCTGGAGCGGGCCGGCATCCGGGATGTGGCAGCAGCCGCCGGAGTGTCGATCACCACCGTCTCCGACGCGCTGAACGGAAAGGGCCGCCTGCCCGACGAGACCCGCAGCCGGGTGCGCGAGGTCGCCGAGCGCCTCGGCTACCGCCCCTCCGCGGCCGCCCGCACCCTGCGCACCGGACGGTCCGGCCTGATCGGGCTGACCGTCACGACCTACGGCGAGGAGCCGTTCACCTTCACGGAGTTCGCGTACTTCGCCGAGATGGCCCGCGCCGCCACCAGCGCCGCCCTCGGCCGCGGCTACGCGCTGGTGGTGCTGCCCGCGTCCTCCCGGCACGACGTCTGGGGCAACATCGCCCTGGACGGCACCGTGGTGATCGACCCGCCCGACCAGGACCCGCTGGTCAGCGAGCTCTACCGGTCCGGCGTCCCGGTGGTCAGCGACGGCAAGCCCGGCAACTGCCCGGTCACCGCCTGGGTCGACAACGACCACGAGGCCGCCGTGCTCGGCATCCTCGACCACCTCTCCGAAGCCGGCGCCCGCCGGATCGGCCTGCTCACCGGGACCAGCACCGACACCTACACCCGGCTCTCCACCGAGGCCTACCTCGGCTGGTGCGCCAAGGTCGGCCAGGAGCCGGTGTACGAGGCCTACCCCGCCCACGACCCGGCCGCCGGCGCCGTCGCCGCCGACCGGCTGCTCGCCCGCCCCGACCGCCCCGACGCCGTCTACGGCCTGTTCGACCCCAACGGCACCGACCTGCTCGCCGCCGCCCGCCGCTACGGGCTGCGGGTGCCCGACGACCTCCTGCTGGTCTGCTGCAGCGAGAGCGACGTCTACGCCTCCACCGAGCCCCCGATCACCACGCTCTCACTGAAGCCCCGCCGGATCGGCACGACCGTCGTCAACCTCCTCATCGACGCCATCGAGGGCGTCGACTCCGGGACGGGCGTCGACATCGCCCGGCTCTTCCCGCCCCGCTTCCGCACCGCCGGAACCGGCCCGCCGCCCGGCACCCTGATGCCCACCGAGCTGATCGTCCGGGCCTCCTCGCAGCGCCGCAGTCCGCGCACCACCGTCAGTCCTCCCCGACCCCCGGGCGAGGTCTAGACCATACCGAGCCGGGACAAAACGGACCTTGCGGGACGGCCCGGCTGACGCTCCGGAGGATTGGATACCCACCAGGTGACGACGCCGGGAGAGTGGTCTTCCTATGATGGGCGAATGACACCCGAGGACCGCTTCCCCGGGCCTGAACACCCCTCCTCAGGCCCCCGCCACCAGCCGGACCTCGACGTGCTGCCGTACGGCACCTACTACGAGCCCGAACCCGCCGGCTACGCCGGGACGCCGTACGAAGCGGAGACCTACAGCGGCTACGGCGGCGCCCGCTACCTCGAACAGCACTGGCCCGCCGACAGCCAGGCGCACGGACACACGATGCACGCCCCCGGGCAGGCGCCGGCGTTCAACCACCAGGACCACCCCGGCTACGAGCCGACCCTGCCCGACCGGCCCTCGCCGGCCCTCCAGTTCCCCGACGCGGTGCCCGACCCCCTGGCCGACGGACACCCCGACCGGCCGGCCGACCAGTTCCCCGGCCGCGACGACCCGCCGACCATCGAGCTCGGCCCGCCGCTACCCGAGCCCGTGCCCAGCTACCCGTACCCGGCCCCCGGCCCGGACGAGCCGCCCGGCCCGCTCTACGTCGTCGGCGACGTCCACGGCTACCTGGAAGAACTCGTCGCCGAACTCCGCCACCAGGGCATCATCGACGCCGACGGCCACTGGTGCGCCGGCCGCTCCCGGATCTGGTTCCTCGGCGACTTCACCGACCGCGGCCCCGACGGCATCGGCGTCATCGACCTCGTCATGCAGCTCGCCGCCGAGGCCGCCGCCGCGGGCGGCTACTGCCGGGCCCTGATGGGCAATCACGAACTGCTCTTCCTCGGCGCCGCCAGGTACGGGGACGAACCCGTCCAGTCCACCGCCGGCACCGCCTCCTTCCTCGCCGCCTGGCGGCTCAACGGCGGCCAGCAGCACGACCTCGACCGGCTCCAGGCGCACCACATCAGCTGGCTCTCCCGGCTGCCCGCCATCGCCATCGAGGACGGCCACCTGCTGCTGCACTCCGACACCACCGCCTACCTGGAGTACGGCGAGTCCATCCCCGACGTCAACGACGCGGTGCACAGCCTGCTCGCCGACGAGGGCGTGGACGAGTGGTGGGACTGCTTCCGCCGCTTCACCAAGCGCTTCGCCTTCCGCGGCGACGCCGGCCCGACGGCCGTCCACGAGCTCCTCGACACCTACGGCGGCAGCCGGATCGTGCACGGCCACAGCCCGATCCCGTACCTCACCGGCGCTGTGCACGCCGACGACGGCGCCCCGCCGCACATCCCCGGGCCGTACGTGTACGCCGACGACCTCGCGGTCGCCATGGACGGCGGCGTCACCATGGAAGGGCGCCTGCTCATCGCCCGACTGCCCGTCAACTGACGTCACCCGCCGGCCCACCCGTCGCACGGGTGTTCCCGGCGCCCGGGCCGTCGCACGCGCGCGGCCCGGGGCGCGAAATTCCGGAATCGGACTGTCAGCGCGGGCGCACCCGCCCCTACCATGAGGCACACCACGAGCGGCCGCCCGTCCGGCGGCCCGCCTCCGCGCCCGATTCGGCGCCCCTGCGGGCCCACCCAGCCCGCGAGGCGGAGCGAACCGGGGTCCGCATGAACGGGGTCCCCATGACCAACCCCCCGCCGCTGCTCGCCGAGGACCGCCCGGAGTACGAGCGCCTCCTCGCCGAAGCCCTCCGCGACGGCACCGTCCGCACCGCCCTCCGCGCGCCCGGCGCACTCACCGCCGACCAGCTGCGCGCCCGCGCCCTGCGCGACGCCGACGCCATCGCCGCCGCGGCCGCCACCGAGTACGAGCACTACACCGGGCTGCGCGAGAGCCTGCGCAGCACGCCCCCGCCCGCCGAGGGCGCCGAGCCGGCCGCCCCCGGCCTGCTCTCCCAGCTGCGCTCCGCCGACGGCGGCGCCGGGCTCTTCCCGGTCCTCACCGTGCTCACCCCGATCCTGGCCTGGGCCGCGGCGCTGGTCCTGCTGCTCCTCGGGTACGCCCTGCGCGCCGCCGACCCCGGGCTCGTCCTCGCCCGCTCCCTGGTCACCGCGGGCTGGATCGCGCTCGCGGCCGGGATCGTCGCGATGACCGTCGGCCTCGTCGGGCTCGTCCTCACCGCGTTACGCGACGGCTCCGGCGCCCCCGCGGGCACCGACCCCGACCTCGCCGCCGAGCTCGCCGCCGCCCGCCGCGCCTGGCGCACCGCCCTGCGCGACCACGGCCTCCTCCCCTACCTGCACGCCGGCCTCCCGGCCGTCCCCGCCCAGCGCCCGGACTTCACCAGCCCCGGCTACACCCCGCCGGGCTTCACCGGCCCGGGCCCCGACGGCCTCATCGACCCCGAGGGCCGCACCTCCCGCCCCGCCGCCTTCACCCCGCCCGACTTCAGCACCCCCGGCTACACCCCGCCGGGCTTCACCGGCCCCGACGAGGTCGGCTGACGCACCGCTGCCCCGGGCCACGCCCGGGGCCGCGCGCAGGACCCCGGAGCGGCCGCTACGGCAGGTAGCGTTCGAGCGCCGCCGCGCCCTTCTCGTCGATCTGCCGCCTGGCCCACGCGAGGCGCTCGGGCGTGACGTCCTGCCCGGACGCCATGACCAGGTCCTCGGGGTCGAAGGGCCGCTCGCCACCGCTGTACAGCTGCCGCGGGGACGCCTTGGCGTCCCGGTTCGTCTCGTCGCTCGGATCGGTCCCCTTGATCGGGCTGCCCATCGCTGCCTCCTTGGTCGGCCTTCCCCCCAGGGTGCCTCCGTTTTCCCCCGGACGCACGATGGCGGGGCGGCAAAGACCGGAACCCGTCCGAGGCCGCCGGGCGGAAAGGAAAACGGCCCGCGCTCTCCCCCCGGAGGAACGCGGGCCGGCTCTGGGGCGGCGGCGGTCAGTCCGCCATCGGCAGGTAGACCTTGTTGCCGTGGGCCTTGAACTCCTCGGACATGGCCTGCATGCCGGCCAGCGCCTCGGCGTCGAACTCGGTGCCGACGGCCGTGGAGCCGTCGCCGTGCTCGTCGCGGATCTTCTGCGAGATCTTCATCGAGCAGAACTTCGGGCCGCACATCGAGCAGAAGTGCGCGGTCTTGGCCGGCTCGGCGGGGAGGGTCTCGTCGTGGAAGTCGCGCGCGGTCTCCGGGTCGAGGGCCAGGTTGAACTGGTCCTCCCAGCGGAACTCGAAGCGGGCGTCGGAGAGGGCGTCGTCCCAGGCCTGGGCGCCGGGGTGGCCCTTGGCGAGGTCGGCGGCGTGGGCGGCGATCTTGTAGGTGATCACGCCGGTCTTGACGTCGTCCCGGTTGGGCAGGCCCAGGTGCTCCTTGGGCGTCACGTAGCAGAGCATCGCGGTGCCCCACCAGGCGATCATCGCGGCGCCGATGCCGGAGGTGATGTGGTCGTAGCCGGGGGCGACGTCCGTGGTGAGGGGGCCGAGCGTGTAGAACGGCGCCTCGTCGCAGATCTCCTTCTGGAGATCCATGTTCTCCTTGATCTTGTGCATCGGGACGTGGCCCGGGCCCTCGATCATCACCTGGACGTCGCGCTCGCGGGCGATCCGGCCGAGCTCGCCGAGGGTCTGCAGCTCGGCGAACTGCGCCTCGTCGTTGGCGTCGGCGATGGAGCCGGGCCGCAGGCCGTCACCGAGCGAGAAGGTGACGTCGTAGGCGGCGAGGATGTCGCAGAGCTCCTCGAAGTTCGTGTAGAGGAAGTTCTCCTTGTGGTGCGCGAGGCACCACGCGGCCATGATCGAGCCGCCGCGCGAGACGATGCCGGTCTTGCGGCGGGCGGTCAGCGGGACGTACCGCAGCAGCACGCCGGCGTGGACGGTCATGTAGTCGACGCCCTGCTCGCACTGCTCGATGATGGTGTCCCGGTAGACCTCCCAGCTCAGCTCCTCGGCCCTGCCGTCGACCTTCTCCAGGGCCTGGTACAGCGGCACGGTGCCGATCGGCACGGGGGAGTTGCGCAGGATCCACTCGCGGGTGGTGTGGATGTTGCGGCCGGTGGAGAGGTCCATGACGGTGTCGGCGCCCCAACGGGTGGCCCAGGTCATCTTCTCCACCTCCTCCTCGATCGAGGAGGTGACGGCGGAGTTGCCGATGTTGGCGTTGATCTTCACCAGGAAGTTGGTGCCGATGATCGCCGGCTCCACCTCGGGGTGGTTCACGTTCACCGGGATGACGGCCCGGCCGCGGGCCACCTCGTCGCGCACGAACTCGGGGGCCAGGCCCTCGCGCAGGGCGACGAACTCCATCTCCGGCGTGACGATCCCGCGCTTGGCGTAGGCGAGTTGGGTCACGGCGGCGCCGCCGCGGCCGCGCAGCGGGCGGCGGGGGCGGCCGGGGAAGACGGCGTCGAGGTTGCGCAGGTTCCCGCCGCGCGGCGAGGTGTGCTTGATGCCGTCGTCCTCGGGGCGGGCCTCGCGGCCGTCGTACTCCTCGACGTCGCCGCGCTGGCGGATCCACGCGTCGCGCAGGGCGGGCAGGCCGCGGCGCACGTCGGGCTCGTAGGCGGGGTCGGTGTACGGGCCGGAGGTGTCGTACAGCGGAACGGTCTTGCCGTTGGTGAGCACCACCTCGCGGAACGGGACCCGCAGATCGGGGCGGGATCCCTCGCGGTGGGCCTTGCGCCAGGCCGGGGTCGGGTAGCCGGTGCGCTCGCTGCTGGGGGCGCTCTGGGCAGACTGCGGCTGTGCGTCGAACGTGGTCATCTGACCTTCACTCCCTACGCCGGCATTACCCGGTCCAGGTTCCTGCGGTCGGCGCAGCGTCCCGGCCGTCCGTCGACGGACCGTTCAGCGCCCTCTCAGCCCGGTGCTCCGAGCTCCCGCGTCCGCAGGCGGTGTTGCCTGCACATGACGCCCAACACCGTAGCGAGAGGATCGCCGCAGGTCCAGAGGGCTTCCGGTGGGCGGGCGGCGGGCGCAGACTGAAGCCCATGATCGGACTGACGGGACGGGTCACGGGGAAGGTCGGCGCGGGCCTGGTCGGGGAGGTGCTGGTGCACGTGCCCGAGCGGCAGGGGACGGAGGCGTTCCTGGCGTACCTGGCGGTGCCGGGGGATCCGCTGCCGACGGGCACGCAGGTGATCGTGGTCGAGTACCAGGCGCCGCGCACGGTGTTCGTGTCGCCGCTCTGACGGACGATCCTCCCTCGTCACGGGGCCCGTGACAGGACCGGGACGAAGTCACGACGTCACCTACTGGCGCACGCGCACGAACAGGCGCAGAATCTCCGCTGCCACCGCGTCCGCGCACTCCTGCACAACCACGCGCAGCCACGGAGCGGTGTGCCTTGAAGGGGGAGTCGGCCGATGGTTATCGGCGTCGTCGCGGGGGCCGTGGTGGCCTCCATCATCGTTGTGATCATCCTGTTCAAGCTCATGTGGCGGGTCGCCGAGCCGAACGAGGCACTGATCATCTCCGGGTCGAAGCACGGGGACGGCCTGGGCTTCCGGATCGTCACCGGGCGGGGCACCTTCGTCGTCCCGGGCATGCAGGCGGTGCGCCGCCTGTCGCTGGACCTCAACGAGGCCGAGCTGGACGTCGAGTGCGTGACGCAGCAGGGCATCCCGGTGCACGTCAAGGGTGTCGTCATCTTCAAGGTCGGCGACGACTCGGTGTCGATCGCCAACGCCGCCCGGCGTTTCCTGGACCAGCAGAAGATGATGGGCCAGCGGGTGCACAACGTGTTCGCCGGTCACCTGCGCTCCATCGTCGGCGGGCTGACGGTCGAGGACATGATCCGCGACCGCGATCGGCTGACCGGCGAGACCCGGGCCGCCTCGGGCGCCGAGATGGAGAAGCTCGGTCTGATCATCGACTCGCTGCAGATCCAGGAGATCCTGGACCCGACCGGGTACATCCGCAACCTCGCCGCCCCGCACGCCGCGGCCGTCCAGCGCGACGCCCGCATCGCGGCCGCCGCCGCCGACCGCGAGGCCACCGAGGCGGAGCAGGAGGCGTTCGCCCGCAAGGCCGAGGCCACCCGCAACAGCGAGATCCAGCAGGCCTCCTACCAGGCCGAGATGGACACCGCGAGCGCCCGCGCCCGGCAGGCCGGACCGCTCGCCGAGGCGGCCGCCCGCCAGGAGGTCGTCGTCCAGGAGACGAAGGTCGCCGAGCTGGAGGCCCAGCGCAAGGAGCAGCAGCTCCAGATCGACGTCCGCAAGCCGGCCGACGCCAAGGCGTACGAGACCCGCACCAAGGCCGACGCCGACCGCGACGCCCGGATCTCCTCGGCCCAGGCGCACGCCCGGGAGACCGAGCTGCGGGCGGCGGCCGACGCCAGCCAGGTGAAGATCGCCGCGGCGGCCGAGGCGGAGGCCACCAAGCTGCGCGGCCTGGCCGCCGCCGAGGCGACCAGGGCCACCGGTCAGGCGGAGGCCGCGGCCGTCGAGGCCCGCGGTCTGGCGGACGCCGAGGCGGCCCGGGCGCTCGGGCTGGCCAACGCCGAGGGCATCCGGGCCCGCGCCGCGGCCCTCGCCGAGAACCAGGACGCCGTCGTGGCGCAGGAGTTGGCGGAGAAGTGGCCGGAGATCGTCCGGGCCGCGGCCGAGTCCTTCGGCAACGTCGAGCACATGGTCCTGCTCAACGGCGCGGACGGCATGGGCGAGATGTTCGCGAAGGCGCTGACCATGGGCGGCACCGGCCTGGGCCTGGCCCGCCAGTTGCTGAGCACCATGAAGGAGGCCCCGGCCGACGCGCCGGCCGACGCCAAGGCGCCGGTGGTGCAGCAGGTCCGCATCGAGGAGTGACCCGGCGCGGTCCCGCACCGCGACGGCCGAGGGCCCGCGCCCCCCCCCCCCCCGTGGGGGGGCCGCCGGCGGCGCCCCCGCCCCGGGCGAAGGGAGCGCCCCCCGACACACACAAGAGCTCCCCCCCCCCC
>NZ_JBHWGV010000024.1:59224-97268 GCF_042732955.1 Kitasatospora sp. NPDC059747
TGGTGTTTTTTTTTTTTCCCCCCGGCGCGGGGGGGTGCCCCGGGGCGGGCCCCCCCCCGCCCGCGGCGGCGCCCCCCCCCCCCCCCGGGGGGGGCCGGGGCCTCGGCGTCGACGCCGGAGCGTCGTCAGAGCTTCGCCGCCTTCTTCACCAGGATGACCACGGCCGCCCCGATGCCGACCACGACCAGCAGCTTGATCAGCAGGCCCAGCAGCGCGCCGACCACGCCGAACACGAAGGTCACGACGTTCCAGGCCAGCACCAGGACCAGCACCGGCACGACGATGTTGCGCACCCAGGAGGGCAGCGACTTCCAGAGCTCAGCCATGTCCGTTCCTTCTCTCCCCTCGGGCCGGCCGCCCCTTCGGTGCCGCATCCCGCTTGCTTTCGATACGTCGATCGTACGGGGGCGCCAGTGCCGGAACGAGGCCCAACGGCCCGGAGAGAACCCCGAGATCACCCCGACCCCGGCCCCCGGGGATGACCCTGGGGAACCGCCCCGGAAGCGTCAGACCGGCCAGCGCTCGCCGCGCCACGCGGCGTCCCAGAACATCCACTCGTAGCGCGAGGTCGTCGTGAAGTGCTCGACCACCCGGCGGCGCTCGACGGGGGAGAGCTCCTCGCCGATCCGGTCCGCGAGCGCCAGCACGCGCCGCACCACCGACTGGAACGCCTCGTCGCCGTAGGTGGCGATCCACTTGGCGTAGAGCGGGTCCGGCGAGCCCTGGGCGAGCAGTGCCTCGCCGACCCGGGCGTAGATCCAGTAGCAGGGCAGCACCGCGCCGAGCGCCTCCGCGAAGGAGCCGCCGTAGACGGTCGCGAGCAGGTAGCTGGTGTAGGCCCGGGTTGTCGGCAGCACCGCTTCCTCGGCGGCCTGTTCGGCACTGGCCCCGAAGGCCGTCATGAACTCGGCGTGCATGCCCTGCTCCGCCGCGATCGCGCCGACCGCGTCGGCGGCGAACGCCCGCACGTCCTCCTCGCCGGGCGCCTTGGCGGCGCAGACGGCGAGCGCGCGGGCGTAGTCGCGCAGGTAGTGCGAGTCCTGCACGACGAAGTGGCGGAAGGCCTCGCGCGGCAGGGTGCCGTCGGTGAGGCCGCCGATGAAGGGGTGGGCCAGGATCTCGGCGTAGACCGGCTCGATGGCCGACCAGAGCTCTTCGGTGAGACGCATGCGTCCGACCCTAAAGCCTGCCGGTCAGTCCTCCGGGGGCGAGAAGACCACCAGGACCCGCAGCTCCTCCGTGACGTGGTGGAAGCGGTGCGGCGTCCCGGCCGGCACGTACACGACGGTGCCGCGCCCGACGGTCGCGGTCTCGCCGCCCACGGTCAGCTCGGCCCGGCCGCTGATCACCTGGTAGATCTCGTCCTGGTCGTGCGCGGTCTGCGGGTCGGCGGCGCCGGGGGAGAGCGCGTACAGCCCGGCGGACATCCGCGGTTCGCGCAGGAACCGCAGGTACGCGCCGTCGTTGGCCGCGCGTTCGGCGTCGAGTTCGTCCAGCCGGAACAGCTTCACCGGTGCCGTCTTCCCTTCTCCGTCCACCTCCGGGACCACCGGCATTCAACACCAACATGCCCGGCGGGAGCTTCCCTGCGCCCCCGGCGGCCTGCCAGGCTGGTCGCCATGAAGGGTTTCGTTCTCAAAACGCTGATCAACGCGGTGGCCATCTGGGTCGCCGCCTGGATCGTCACCGGCATCCAACTCACCGACGCCAACACCGACTGGCAGCACAAGGCGATCACCGTGGTGGCCGTCGCGCTGGTCTTCGGCGTGGTCAACTGGCTGGTCAAGCCGGTCGTCAAGCTGTTCTCGTTCCCGCTGTTCATCCTGACCCTGGGCCTGATCACCTTCGTGATCAACGCCCTGATGCTGCTGCTGACCTCGTGGGCGTCGGGGCGGCTCAGCCTCGACTTCCACGTCACCGGCTTCGTGCCGGCGCTGCTGGGCTCGCTGATCATCAGCCTGGTCTCGTGGGGCCTGCACCTGGCCCTGGACGACGACTGAGCGCAGCGGCCGCCGCGTCGTGGGAAGGGCCCGTACCCGGGTGGTTCACCGGGGACGGGCCCTCCCCCTTCTCCGGCCGCCCCGGGCCGCCGTGCCCGATCGGAGGCACCCCGGCGGGTCGGCGTTTCGTCCCGGCCCGGCTGCGGCAGACTCCCGCACAACGCTCGCGCCCCGGAGGTGGCCATGGGTCCCGACAACCGCACCCCGCCACCCCGCCCGGTCGTCAAACGCACCGCGCGGGCGATCCTGCTGGAGCTGGACCCGGCGGACCCGCACGGCCCGGCCAGCCTCGTCGTGATCCGCCGGGTCCGCCCCGGCTCCCCGCACCCGTACTGGATCACTCCCGGCGGCGGGGTGGAGCGCGGCGACCGGACGGTGGTCGAGGCGCTGCACCGCGAGGTGGACGAGGAACTCGGCGGCAAGGTCGTCGACGTCGTGCCCGCGTTCGTCGACACCATCAGCCACACGCACCACGACGACGGCACGCTGCTCCACCCCCACGGGGTCAAGGTGCAGCACTTCTTCGTGTGCCGGCTCGCCTCGATGGACCTCAGCCGCCGGCACGGGCCCGAGGTGGACGACCCGAACGGCGAGTACGAGGTGGTCCGGCTGCCGTTCACGCGCGAGGGCGTCACGTCGGTCAACGTCGTCCCGCCCCGGCTGCGGGCCTACCTGGCCGCCAACATCGAGGGCATCCGCGCCCTGCTCGCCCCCGACCTCGGCTGAGCCCGGTCGGCGGCGCCTCAGCCCGCGGCCAGGTCCCCCACCAGGTCGTGCCGGATCCGCTCCACCGGCACCCCGGCGCGCACCAGCGCCCCGACGCTCCGGCGGACCATCGCGGCGGGCCCGCTGAGCACCGCTTCCCGGCCCGCCCACGGTCCGAACCGGCCCACCACCTCGGGGAGTTCACCGGCCAGCGCGCCCCCGGCGGGGCCGGTGCCGGAGACCACCGGGCGCACGGTGAGCCACGGGCACCGCCCGGCCAGTTCGCGCAGCCCGTCCAGGTCGTACAACTCGGCGGGCCTGCGGGCCCCGTAGAACACGTCGACGCGGCGGCCGGGACCGCCGTGCTCGGCGACCTCCTCGACCATCGCCCGGATCGGCGCGATGCCGGTGCCGCCGCCGAGGCAGAGCAGGTCGGTGCCGCAGCCGTGGTCGACGGTCATCGCCCCGGCCGCCGGGCCGAGCCGCAGGACGTCCCCCGGCGCCGCGCGGTGGACGAGCGCGTTGCTCACCCAGCCCGCCTGGACGGCCTTGACGTGGAAGGTCAGCAGCCCGTCCGGCCGCGGCGCCGAGGCGAACGAGTAGTGCCGCCACACCCGCGGCCACCAGGGCGTCTCCAGGCTCGTGTACTGTCCGGCGCGGAACGGGTAGGCCTGGTCCGGGCGGACGGTGATCACCGCGACGTCCCGGGTGCGGCGCTCGTGCCGCACCACCTCGCCGTGCCACCACGGCGGCGAGGTGCGGGCGGCCTCCTCCGCGGCCTCGATCATGATCGACGAGACCAGGCGGTAGACCCGGCGCCAGGCCAGCTCGGTCGCGGCGTCCCAGCGGCTGCCCGCGTACCTGGCCAGGGCCTGCACCAGGCACTCCCCGACCGGGCCGTAGTGGCCGGTCAGCGTGCCGTAGCGGCGGTGGCCGCGGCCGAGCGCGCTCAGGTGGGCGCGCAGGGCCGCCGGGTCGTCGGCACCGCGGGCGGCGGCCAGCAGGGCGCGGAAGAGGCGGTCGCGCTGGACGTCCATGGCGGCCGGGAAGAGGGCGCGGACCTCGGGGTGGTGCAGGAAGATCAGCGCGTAGAAGTGCGCGGTGGCCCGGTCGGCGACCGGCTCGACGACCGCCAGACTGGCCCGGATCAGCTCGATGTCCCGTGCGGTGGGCGGTAGTTCGGCGGCCGAGCAGGTGCCGCCGGCGAGCGCGGCGGGCGCCGGACCACCCTCGGCGAGGGCCTGCACGGCCCAGGCCTGGCTCCAACTGTCGCCGGGTCCGGCCCAGTTGAGGCCGGGAGCGTCGGCGAACAGCGGCCGGAACGGCGGGGCGGCGGGCGGGGCCGCGGGCGGCGCGGCGAGCGGGGCCGCAGGCTCGGGGCTCGCCAGCCGCACGGGCCCGGTGACCAGGTCCGGCAGCACCGGCAGGACGGCCGTCGGCGCCTCCACAGGCGGGAGGTCCGGCGGGTCGAGCGGCATCGGGGGAGGCACGGGGGCCTGCGCCCGTCCGGGGGCCGGGTGGTCCGGGGGGAGTTCCGGCAGGCCCGGGACGGAGGAGACCCCCGCCGAGCCGTGCCCGGTGCGGACCAGAAGTGTTCTGCGGGGCTTCACCGCAACGTTTCGAGTACCCAAGAGAATCGTTTCGCCTCCGGCCGGCCTACGCCACCACCTGGCTTGTCCCTGTTGACGCCTAGGCAGCGTGGCACGCCCGAAGTGCTCATCCGACAAATCACGCGAAGCCCGGACGCCCGGCCCGGGAACGCGCTAGTGTCACTCATTCCACGGTCGCCCTGAGTGGCTCCCCCGTCTATTCAGGGCGACCGCGGTTCGAGAAGGGCCCGGTCAGAGCTGCCGCAGCAACATCCCGGGCCGCTCCACGCAGTCCGCGACGAACCGCAGGAACCCGCCCGCCGTGCCGCCGTCGCAGACCCGGTGGTCGAAGGTGAAGGACAGCTGCGTCACCTCGCGCACCGCCAACTGCCCCTCGTGCACCCACGGTTTGGCGACGATCCGGCCGACGCCGAGCATCGCCGCCTCGGGGTGGTTGAGGATCGGGGTGGAGCCGTCCACGCCGAACACGCCGTAGTTGTTCAGCGTGAAGGTGCCACCGGTCAGTTCGGCCGGGGTCAGCGAGCCGTTCCGGGCCGACTCGGTCAACCGGGCGAGCTCCTCGCCGAGTTGCTCGGTGCTCCGCGCGTGCGCGTCCCGCACCACCGGGACGACGAGCCCGCGCTCGCCCTGCGCGGCGAAGCCAAGGTGCACCACCGAGTGCCGGATGATGCCCGAACCGTCCTCCGTCACACTGGAGTTGAGCTCGGGGAAGCGCGCCAGCGCGACCGTGCAGATCCGGGCGAGCAGCGCCAGCACGCTCACCTTCGGACCGGGCGTGGCGTTCAACTGCCTTCGCAGCGACATCAGTTCGGTGGCGTCAGCGTCCACCCAGCAGGTCGCGGCGGGGATCTCCCGGTGGCTGCGGCTGAGCTTCTCCGCCACCGCCTTGCGCAGCCCGCGCAGCGGGACGACGCCCTCGGCCGCGGCGGAGACGACCGCAGCCGGAGCGGCGACCGGAGCGGCGACCTTGGCCGCGACCGCCCGCTCGACGTCCGCCCGCATGATCAGCCCGTCCGGCCCGCTGCCCGCGACCGCCGCGAGGTCGACCCCCTGCTCCCGGGCCAGCCGCCGCACCAGCGGCGAGATCACCGGCACCACGGCGGGCGCCGCGGCGACCGCCACAGGGGCAACGGGAACGGGAACGGGAGCCGGAGCCGGAGCCGAGGAAGCCCCCACCCGGCGACGCCGTGCGCCCCGGGACTCCGCCACCCCGTACCCGACCAGCGGGCGCTCCACCTCGGCGGACGGCGCGGCGACGGGAGCGTCCGCCGGCCCGCCCGCGGCGGCCACCGCGACGGTGACCAGCGGCGCGCCCACGGCGATCTCCTCGCCCGGCTCGCCGTACCGCGCGGTGACCACCCCGCCGTACGGGCAGGGCACCTCCACCACGGCCTTGGCGGTCTCCACCTCCACCACCGGCTGGTCGACGGCGATCACCTCGCCGACCTCGACCATCCAGCGCACCACCTCCGCCCCGGTCAGTCCCTCACCGAGATCGGGCAGGGTAAACTCGCGCACGACGGGCATCATCCTCAGTCCTCCCACTGCAGCCGGGCGACCGCGTCCAGGATCCGGTCCACCCCGGGGAGGTGGTGGTGCTCCAGCATCGGCGGCGGGTACGGGATGTCGAAGCCGGTCACCCGCAGCACCGGCGCGGCCAGGTGGTGGAAGCAGCGCTCGGTGACCCGGGCGGCGATCTCCGCGCCGGTGCCGCCGAAGCCGCTCGCCTCGTGCACCACGACGGCCCGGCCGACCGAGCGCACCACGCGGGCGACCGTCTCGTCGTCGAACGGCACCAGGGTGCGCAGGTCCAGCACCGCGAGGTCCCAGCCCTCGGCCTTCGCCGCCTCGGCCGCCTCCAGGCAGACCGGCAGCGAGGGCCCGTACGTGATCAGGACGGCCGAGGTGCCGGTGCGCCGCAGCACGGCCCGGCCGATCGGCTCCACCGGCGCGGTCGGGTCGAACCCGTCCTTGCCCCAGTAGAGCCGCTTGGGCTCCAGGAACACGACCGGGTCGTCCGAGGCGATCGAGGCGCGCAGCAGCCCGTAGGCGTCGGCCACCGTCCCGGGCGTGACGACGTGCAGGCCGGGCGTGCTGGTGTAGTACGCCTCGGAGGCGTCGCTGTGGTGCTCGACCCCGCCGATGCCGCCGCCGTACGGGATGCGGACGGTGATCGGCAGCGGGAGCCTGCCCGCCGTGCGGTTGCGCATCTTCGCGACGTGCGAGAACAGCTGCTCCAGCGCCGGGTAGGCGAAGGCGTCGAACTGCATCTCGACGACCGGGCGCAGCCCGTACATCGCCATGCCGATGGCGGTGCCGAGGATGCCGGCCTCGGCCAGCGGGGTGTCCAGGCAGCGGTCCGGGCCGAATTCGGCGGTCAGCCCGTCGGTGATCCGGAAGACGCCGCCGAGCGCGCCGACGTCCTCGCCGAGCACGTGCACCGCCGGGTCGTCGCGCATGGCGTCCCGCAGCGCGGTGTTGAGCGCCTGCGCCATGGAGGCGGTGCGCAGGCCAGAGGTGCGCTGCGCAGCAGCTCGGCCAAGGGTGGGGGCGGGCGACGGGTGGGCGGAGTTCATCAGTGCTGCACCTCGGCCTCGGCGGCCAGCTCGGCGGACAACTGGGCGGCCTGCTCGCGCAGTTGCGGGGTCGGCTCGGCGTAGACGTGGGCGAACAGCGCCATCGGGTCCAGCTCGGCGTCGGCGTGGAACTCGGCCCGCATCCGGGCCGCCAGCTCCTCCGCCTCGTCGGCCGCCCGCCGGACCAGCTCGTCGTCCAGGATCCCGAGCTCGCGCATGGCGCGGTCCAACAGCAGGATCGGGTCGTGCTCGCGCCAGGCCGCCACCTCGTCGTCGGTGCGGTAGCGGGTGGCGTCGTCCGCGTTGGTGTGCGCGTCGATCCGGTAGGTCAGCGCCTCGACGAGGGTCGGGCCGCCGCCGGTGCGGGCCCGCTCGACGGCCTCGGCCAGCACGCCGTGCACGGCGGGCGCGTCGTTGCCGTCCACCAGGCGGCCCGGCATGCCGTAGCCGACGGCCTTGTGCGCCAGGCTGGGCGCGGCGGACTGCGCGGTGAGCGGGACGGAGATCGCGTAGCCGTTGTTCTGCACCAGGAAGACCACGGGGGCGCGCAGCACGGCGGCGAAGTTCAGCGCCTCGTGGAAGTCGCCCTCGCTGGTGCCGCCGTCGCCGAGCATGGCGAGCGCGACCACCGGCTCGCCGCGCAGCCGGGCGGCGTGCGCCAGGCCGACGGCGTGCGGGGCCTGGGTGGCGAGCGGGGTGCAGAGCGGGGCGGTGCGGGTGGCGCGCGGGTCGTACCCGGTGTGGGCGTTGCCGCGCAGGAGGGTCAGCGCCTCCAGCGGGTCGACGCCGCGGGAGACCACGGCGAGGGTGTCGCGGTAGCTGGGGAACAGCCAGTCCTGCTCGCCGAGCGCCAGCGCGGCGGCGATCTGGCAGGCCTCCTGGCCGGCCGACGCCGGGTAGACCGCGAGCCGGCCCTGCTTGGTCAGGGTGGTGGCCTGCTGGTTGTAGCGGCGGCCGATCACGAGCCGGCGGTAGAGCTCGCGCAGCAGGGCGGGGTCCTGCTTCTCCAGCGCCGGCGTGCCGAGCACGCGGACGGGGGAGGCGTCCGGCAGCAACGGGGCCGGGTCGGTGCGGGGGGCGGTGGCCCCGGGCATCCAGCCGGGCACCGCCGTGGAGTGTCTGTGGTCGAGAACGGTCATCTCGGGCACCTCCGGGGGTGGTGGGGGCTCCCTACCGATTGTTCGGTCGTCTGTTCATCTTGACCAGAAGCGTGACAAGGTGGTGGACATTCGGCCTGAGCGGAGGTCGACTGGTGGCAGTGCGTCCAATCGGTGAGGGTGGGGGGTCATGTCGGCTGAACAGATGTCCAGACTCGACCGTGTCGACCGGTCGATCCTGCGGCTGCTGCAGCAGGACGGTCGCGCCTCGATCCGCTCGGTCGCCGAGCGGGTGCACGTGTCCCGGGCGAACGCGTACGCCCGGATCTCCAGGATGGTCGAGGACGGCGTCATCCGCGGCTTCACGGCCAGGGTCGACCACGAACGGGCCGGTCAGGGCGCGTCCGCGTACATCACGCTGAAGATCGTCCAGAACTCCTGGCGCACGGTGCGGGAGCAGCTGCTGGAGCTGCCGGGCGTCGCGCACATCGCCCTCGTCGGCGGCGACTTCGACGTCCTCCTGCTGGTGCACACCGCCGACAACCACGCCCTGCGGGAGCTCGTGCTCAATCGCATCCAGTCCATCCCACAGGTGCTCGGCACACGAACGATGCTGGTGTTCGAGGAGACCGACCAGGTTCCGCCGGACTAGGGCGTGCCCTGGCGTCGCGGCACCCGGCCTGACCCGACAGACACGCCCCAGTGGGCTACCGCGCGCGGAGCCCGTCGAAGGCCAGGTGGACGACGGCGTCGGCCACGCCGTCCGCGGCCTTGAGGCCGGGGCGGTACCACTCGACGATCGAGTTGATCATGCCGAACAGCAGCCGCGTGGCCAGCCGCGGCTCGACGTCCGCGCGCAGCGAGCCGTCCGCGACGGCCGCCCGCAGCAGCTCGGCGACCTGGTGGTCGAACTCCCGGCGGCGCTCCAGCGCCCACTGCTCGGTGGCCGTGTTGCCACGCACCCGCAGCAGCAGGGTGACGTACGGCAGCTCCGCCAGCAGCACCTCGGCCGTGCGCCGCACCACGTGCTCCAGCCGCACCACGGCCGGACCCGTGACCGCGGCCGGCTCGGCCAGGATCGCGAACAGCCCGTCCAGCGCCCGGCCGACCGCGAGCCGCAGCAGCTCCTCCTTGCCGCGGACGTGGTGGTAGATCGAGGACTTGGAGATCCCCGCGGCCCGCGAGAGGTCCTCCATCGAGGTGCCGTCGTACCCGCGCTCGTTGAACACGTCGACGGTCACGGCGAGCAGCGACTCGACGGTGTAGGCGGGACGCGTGGTGTGATCGGCCATCCCCCGAGTATCCCCGGCCCCACCCGGCCCCACGCGATCGGGTCTCCGCCCGGCCGCAGCCGCCTCGTTGGTCCGCACCAGGAGGATGGGCACAGGCCCCTAGCGCCTGGCGCCCACCTCCCGCCTGCCTGGCGGCGCCGGGGCACGCGCCTCACCGCGTTGTCGTCGGTCGCCCGATGCTCCGCATCGCCTCCCTCCTCCGCCTTGCGATCCACGCACCCCAACGCCGCCAGGCGCCCTTCGGGCACGACGGGAGGTGGGCGCCAGGCCCTAGAATCTCCGGACGATCGTCCACGGCCAGCAGGGTGGGTCCAGTCCGATGACCGCAATACCGGCAGTCGAGTCCGACGTGCCAGAACAGCGCAACGACGAACCGGCCGCACCCGCCGCCGGCTGGCAGGGACGCGCCCGCGCCCTGGCCGTCCGCTTCGGGCCCGCCGTGTGGTGCTACGCGGTGCTCAAGCTGATCGGCTTCACCGTCTTCATGAAGCTGCTGTCGTTCTCCGGGGAGTACGCCAGGAAGCACCCCCGCTTCGGCGGCGGTGCCAACCCCTGGGACGTCCTCGCCAGCTGGGACGGCTGGTGGTACCAGCAGGTGGCGCAGTTCGGCTACCACCCGGCGCTGGTGCCGGTCCCCGGCGGCCAGGTCGGCTTCAGCATCGAGCAGAACTCGGCCGCGTTCTTCCCGCTCTACCCGGGCCTGATGCGGCTGACCTCGGACGTCACCGGCCTCGGCCTGTACGGCGCCGGGATGCTGGTCTCGGTGCTCGCCTCGCTGTTCGCCGCCGCCGGCATCTACGCCGTGGTGGACCGGCTGGCCGGCCCCCGCGCGGGCGTGATCGCGGCGGGCATCTGGGCCGTCGCCCCCGGCTCCGGCGCCGAGTGGGCGCTCTACTCGGACTCGACGTTCGTCGCCCTGGCCGCCTGGGCCTGTTACTGCGTGATGACCAGGCAGTGGGTCGCGGCCGGCGTGATCACCCTGTTCGCCGGCCTCAACCGCCCGACCGCGGCCGCCCTGATCGGCGCCGTCGGCCTGGCCGCGCTGGTCGAGCTGTGGCGGCGGGAGAGCGGTGTCCTGCGCCCGCTCGCCGCGATGCTGCTCGCCCCGCTCGGCCTGCTCGGCTACGTCGGCTGGGTGGGGTGGCGGACCGGCGAGTGGGGCGGTTACTTCCGCCTCCAGCACGACGCCTGGCTGCACTACTTCGACTGGGGCCAGGGCACCTTCCACGCGATCCGCGGCGTGATGCTCGGCCGCAACGACTACCCGTTCGCCTTCGCCCTGCCGGACCTCTTCGCGACCCTGATCGTGCTGACCCTGCCGGCCCTGATCGTGCTGCTGGTCCGGCTGCGCCCGCCGCTGGTGCTCACCGCCTACACCCTCGCCACGATCGTCTCGGTGCTCGGCAGCCTGGGCATCTTCGGGAACGTCTCGCGCTACCTGCTGCCCGCGTTCCCGCTGTTCATCGCGCTCGCCATCGGCATGCGCAAGCTGAGCTGGCCGGTGCTGGCGACGGTGCTGGGCACCGCGGCGGCGGCGTCCGGCTGGTACGCCGGGTACGTCATCTTCGAGCTCGGCGTGCCGTAGACCGCCCGTCCTCCCCGCTTCCGGGGGCGCGTCCGCCACGGACGCGCCCCCGTTCTCTTCTCCGGAACCAAATCCCTTCCCCCTCTTGAGCCGACCGATCGTTCGGTTACTCTGTGACGTGTCCCGTCTTCCTCCCCGAGGCTCTCTGAGGAGCGAACAGATGTCCGCGGTCACCCACCCCCTCGTCAGCGAGCTGGTCGCGCGCCACCAGGCCACCCTGGACGCCGCGCTCGACGCCGCCGCCAAGCGCGACTACTGGTCGCCCTACCCCGAGTTCCCGAAGGCGTACGGCGAGAGCGGCCCCGCGGACGGCAAGGCGGCGTTCGACGCGCTGCTCGGCGCCCCGTTCGCCCTCGACGGCCACCCCACCGACGGCGACCTGGTGGGCGGCGAGACCTCGCCGTACGGCGTGGAGCTGGGCATCACCTACCCGCACGCCGGGCCGGACGCGCTGATCGCCGCGCTGATCGCCGCCCGCCCCACCTGGGCCGCCGCGAGCCCGCTGGAGCGCGCCGCCGTCTGCATGGAGATCCTGCAGCGGATCAACGCCCGCTCGCACGAGTTCGCCCAGGCCGTCATGCACACCACCGGCCAGGCCTACGGCATGGCCTTCCAGGCCGGCGGCCCGCACGCCCAGGACCGCGGCCTGGAGGCCGTCGCCTACGCGTACGCCGAGCAGACCCGGCTGCCCCGGCAGGCCGGCTGGACCAAGCCCCAGGGCAAGCGCGACCCGCTGGTGATGAGCAAGGAGTTCACCGTCGTCCCGCGCGGCCTCGCGCTGCTGATCGGCTGCAACACCTTCCCCACCTGGAACGGCTACCCCGGCCTGTTCGCCTCGCTGGCCACCGGCAACCCGGTGCTCGTCAAGCCGCACCCGCGGGCCGTCCTGCCGCTCGCGCTGACCGTCGCGATCGCCCGCGAGGTGCTCGCCGAGGCCGGCTACGACGCGAACCTGGTCTGCCTGGCCGCCGAGCACGAGGGCGGCACCGTCGCCAAGGACCTCGCCGTCCGCCCCGAGATCCGGATGATCGACTACACCGGCTCCACCGCCTTCGGCGACTGGCTGGAGGAGCACGCCAGGCAGGCCCTGGTCTACACCGAGAAGGCCGGCGTCAACGCCGTCGTCATCGACTCCACCGACGACTACAAGGGCATGCTCGGCAACCTGGCCTTCGCGCTCTCGCTCTACAGCGGCCAGATGTGCACCACCCCGCAGAACCTGCTGATCCCGCGCGGCGGCATCGGCACCGACCAGGGCGACAAGTCCTTCGACCAGGTCGTCGCCGACCTCGCCGGCGCGATCGAGGGCCTGCTGTCCGACGACGCCCGCGCCGCCGCCGTCCTCGGCGCCGTCGTCAACCCCGGCGTGCTCCAGCGCTCGGCCGCCGCGGCCGGCGGCGAGTACGGCGAACTCGCCCTCGCCCCGCGCGCGGTCGTCTGCGCCGAGTTCCCCGGCGCGACCGTGCGCACCCCCGCCCTGGTCAAGCTCGACGCCGACAAGCCGGACGACCGCGCGGTCTTCCGCAGCGAGTGCTTCGGCCCGGTCTCCTTCGCCGTCGCCGTCGAGTCCACCGCCGCCGCGGTCGAGCTGCTGCGCACCACCGTCCGCGAGAAGGGCGCGATGACGGCCACCGGCTACACCACCTCCCCCGAGGTCGAGGCCCTGCTGGTGGAGGCCGTGCTGGACGCCGGCGTCTCGCTCTCGCTCAACCTGACCGGCGGCGTCTTCCCCAACCAGACCGCCGCCTTCTCCGACCTGCACGGCACCGGCGCCAACCCGGCCGCCAACGCCGCCTACTGCGACGGCGCGTTCGTCGCCAACCGGTTCCGCACGGTGGAGATCCGCCGGCAGGGCTGAGCCTTCCGGCACGTCACCGGGCCCCGGCGGTCACCGACCGCCGGGGCCCGGCGGTTCACACCCCGCGCCCGGGCCGGGGGATGATGGAGGCTGGAGGGACGCCGAACGACGCGTCCAACCGCCCTCCGACCACCGGGAGCTGACACATGACCGCGAAGCAGACCGTCACCGACGTCCTGATCGTCGGCGCCGGACCGACCGGCCTGCTGCTGGCCGGCGACCTCGCCGCCGCCGGCCTCGCCGTCACCCTCCTGGAGAAGCGCGGCGCCGAGTCCAACCTCACCCGGGCCTTCGCCGTGCACGCCCGCACGCTCGAAATGCTCGACGCCCGCGGCCTCGCCGACGACCTCATCGCCACCGGCCGGCCGCTCACCTCGCTGAAGATGTTCAACCGCTTCGGCGTCGAGCTCGGCAACCTGCCGACCCGCTTCCCGTTCGTCCTGATCACCCCGCAGTACAACGTCGAACGGCTGCTGCACGAGCGCGCGGTCGGGGCCGGCGCGACGATCGTGCGCGGCAGCGAGGTCACCGGCCTGCGGCAGGACGCCGAGGGCGTCACGCTGGAGACCGCCGACGGCACCACCCACCGCGCCCGCTACGCGGTCGGCACCGACGGCGTCCGCTCCACCGTCCGCGAGCTGCTCGGCGTCCCGTACCCCGGCGAGTCCGTGGTCGACTCCGTCCTGCTCGCCGACGTCCGGCTGGAGCGCGAGCCCGAGAACACCATCACCGTCGGCGCCGGCAGCGCGGGCTTCGCCTTCCTCGCCCCCTTCGGCGACGGCTACCACCGCGTCATCGCCTGGGACCGCACCGAGCGCGTCCCGGACGGCACCACCCCCTCGCTGGAGCGGATCGCCGCCATCACCGAGGCCGCCATCGGCGAGGACTTCGGCATGCACGAGGCCCGCTGGGCCTCCACCTTCCACAGCGACGAGCGCCAGGTGCCCAACTACCGCTCCGGCCGGGTCTTCCTGGCCGGCGACGCCGCGCACTGCCACTCGCCGGCCGGCGGCCAGGGCATGAACACCGGCCTCCAGGACGCCGCCAACCTCTCCTGGAAGCTCGCCGCCGTGCTGCGCGGCCACGCCACCGACGCGCTGCTCGACAGCTACCAGACCGAGCGCCACCCGGTCGGGAAGATGGTCCTGCGCACCTCCGGCGCCCTGATCCGGCTCGCCCTCGCCGAGTCCGCGCCCACCCGCGCCCTGCGCGGCGCGCTCACCGCGCTCGGCGGCCACCTCGACCCGGTCACCGAGCGCGGCGCCCGGCTGGTCTCCGGGATCGACATCGCCTACCCCGCCCCGAAGGACGCCCACCCGCTGGTCGGCAAGCGCGTCCCCGACCTGCGGCTGACCGCGATCGAGAAGCCCCGCGACGACGAGCCCGCCGCACCCGAGCGGCTCTACGAGGCGCTGCGCGCCGGGAAGTTCGTCCTGGTCAGCAACGACGTCCAGAGCGCCGCCACCCCCTGGGCCGACCAGCTCGTCACCACCGCCCCCGCCGACCCGCACGGCAAGCTGCGCGACACCGTCCTGCTGATCCGCCCCGACGGCTACGCCGCCTGGGCCGCCGTCGACCCGGGCCACCGCGACGTCACCGAGGCCCTCACCGCCCACCTCGGCGCCCCGACGACGAACTGAGGACCCTTCGTTCTCCCGCGCCCCGTGCAGGGCGCGGGAGAACGCCGCGCTAGCCCTTCGCCTTCACGTAGTGCCGGGCCGCCTTCGCCCGGTTCCCGCACACGGCCATCCGGCACCACCGCCGCCGCCCGTTCTGCGACGCGTCGAAGAAGTGCAGGATGCAGGCGTCGTGCGCACACTGCCGCACCCGGTGCGCCCCCTGCGCGACCAGCCCGAGGAAGTCGTCCACCGCGAGCCAGGCCGCCAGCCACTGCGGCTCGTCGACCTCGATCCGGTCCTCCGCGCCGCCCGCGCCGGCCGTCCGCCGGATCCGTCCGTGGGCGAGCACCTCGTCCAGCCCGGCCCGCGCGGCCCCGCCCAACTCCCCGTTCTCACCGAGCGACCGCACCGCGGCCCCGAGCGCCTCACGGGCCCCGAGCACCGCGGCCAGCCCGGCGGCGTCGGCCTCGCAGCGCTCGCCCAGCCCGGCGGAGGAGAGCCAGATCCCGTACCCGTCGGGCTCGCCGAGCAGGTCGTTGAGGGGGGTGCCGGCCCAGCGCGTGTTGAGCAGGTCGAGCGCCAGCGGCTCGCCGATCAGCGGGCGGGGGTCCCTCGGGTCCGCCTTCACGTCAGTCATCGTTCTCCCTCGGCTCCACGCGATTCTACGGCCGTCCCGGAAGCCCCAACTGGTGTGGACCACCGCCGAATTTCCGATCATTCACTGTATGAAACACCTGCCGTTCCGGCGTTCCACACTTGACTGTTTTTTAGCAACGAATTGCCTGACCATGAGCCAATCCCCGGAGTTGTTCTGTCATGTTCTAGCCAGCGTTCTACCCCAGAGCGTCAAGTGCCCCTTGCCGGACCCCACATCCGGCCAGAGGAGGATCCGTTGCGCCCCCGCACCCTCGCCCTCGCGGCCGCCATAGCCGTGCTGCCGCTGACCGCCGTCTCGCTCGGCGTCACGACCGCGCAGGCCGCGTCCACCCCCCACGCCGCTCCCCGCATCGAGCTGCCGAACACCGTGAACCCCGCGGTGGCCCACTCCGAGAAGAAGGGCGACGTGCCCGCCGAGCAGCAGATCTCGGTCGCCGTCAGCCTGAAGCTCCGCAACGCCGACGAGCTGGAGCGCTTCCTCGCGGCGGTCACCACCCCGGGCACCCCGGAGTACGGCCACTACCTGACGCCGGAGCAGTTCAACCAGCGGTTCGGCCCGACCCAGGCCGCCGTCGACCAGGTCAAGGCCTACCTCGCCGGCCAGGGCCTGACGGTCACCGAGGTGAGCGCCAACCGCCAGGTCGTCAGCGCCCGCGGTACCAACGACCAGGTCTCGCAGGCCTTCGGCACCCACGAGAGCTCCTACGTCGACCCGCAGCTGCAGCGCGCGTTCTACGCGAACGACGCGGCCGCCTCCGTCCCGGCCGACCTCGCCGACGTCGTCCAGGGCGTGCACGGCCTGGACAACCACGCGGTCCGCAAGAACCGCCTGGCGACCCCGCACGCCGTCACCCCGAACGCGGCCTCGGCCACCCCGAACGGCGTGGGCCCGGCCCAGTACGACGGCGCCTACAACCTGGACAAGACCGGCGCCGACGGCACCGGCGTCACCGTCGCCCTCTGGGAGTTCGACGGCTACACGTCCTCGGACCTGACCACCTACGACAGCCAGTACGGCCTCTCCGGCCCGGCCGTCTCCACGGTCTCGGTCGACGGCGCCAACTACGACTCCGCCCCCGGCCAGGGCCAGGGCGAGGTCGAGCTGGACAGCGAGATCGTCCGCGGTGCCGCCCCCAAGGCGACCCAGCTGGTCTACGAGGCCCCGAACTCGGACCAGGGCGAGATCGACATGGCCAACAAGATCGTGGCCGACAACAAGGCCTCGGTCATCTCGATCTCCTGGGGCTCCTGCGAGCCGGACACCACGGCCGCCTCGATGACCGCCGTCGACAACGCCTTCAAGCAGGCCGCCGCGCAGGGCATCTCGATCTTCTCCGCCTCCGGCGACGACGGCTCGCGCGACTGCACCCGCTCGACCAGCGGCTCGACCGTCAAGGCCGTCGACTTCCCGGCCTCCAGCCCGCACCAGACCGGTGTCGGCGGCACCAACCTCAAGGTCTCCGGCAACGCCTACTCCTCGGAGAGCGCCTGGAGCACCGCCGGCGGCGGCGTGTCCACCGTCTTCAGCAAGCCGACCTGGCAGACCGGCACCGGCGTCAACGGCACCATGCGCACCGTCCCGGACGTCGCCTCCAACGCCGACCCGGCGAGCGGCTTCGCGATCTACACCGCCGGCGCCTGGCAGGTCTACGGCGGCACCAGCGCGGCCGCCCCGCTGTGGTCCGGCTACGCCGCCCAGTTCAACCAGAAGGCCAAGGCGGCCGGGCAGTCCGCCCTCGGTGAGGCCAGCCCGCGCCTGTACGCCGTCGCCAACAGCAGCAGCTACGGCAGCACGTTCCACGACGTGAAGACCGGCTCGAACCAGGACTTCCCGGCCAAGACCGGCTACGACCAGGTCACCGGCTGGGGCTCCCCGGTCGCGGACGCCCTGACCACCGCCCTGCTCGGCGGCGGCGGCACCCCGACCCCGCCCCCGACCGGCGGCTGCACCGCGGCCCAGCTGATCGGCAACGGCGGCTTCGAGTCCGGCACCGCGGCCCCGTGGACGACGTCGAGCGGCGTGGTCGACAA
The DNA here is from genome assembly GCF_042732955.1 of Kitasatospora sp. NPDC059747. Taxonomy (NCBI): domain Bacteria; kingdom Bacillati; phylum Actinomycetota; class Actinomycetes; order Kitasatosporales; family Streptomycetaceae; genus Kitasatospora; species Kitasatospora sp. NPDC059747. Next base: position 76,255 of record NZ_JBHWGV010000024.1, read on the forward strand.
CAGCAGCTCGCAGCCGGCCCACGGCGGCAGCTGGAAGGCCTGGCTGGACGGCTACGGCAGCTCGCACACCGACACCCTGTCGCAGACCGTCTCGATCCCGGCCGGCTGCACGTCCGCGTCGCTGACGTTCTGGCTGCACATCGACACCGCCGAGAGCGGCAGCACCGCGTACGACACGCTGACCCTGCAGGCGAACTCGACCACGCTGAAGACCTGGTCCAACGTGGACGCGGCCGCCGGCTACGTGCAGCGCACCGTCGACCTGACCTCCTTCGCCGGCCAGACCGTGACCCTCAAGTTCACCGGCACCGAGGACGGCTCGAACCAGACCAGCTTCGTGATCGACGACGTCGCCCTGAACGTCGGCTGATCACCTTCTGGTAACCGAGACCCCGCCGGGGCGGCGCCGTCAGGGCCCGCCCCGGCGGTGTGTTATACGTCACCACCTGGGACGATGCGTGTTTCCGCAATGTTTCAAGATCGCTAACCCTGCGGTTCACCTCCCGTGACCACTGTCATACGCACGACGGATGACGTAGCCTCTCGACCGTGCATAGGGTTCCCCAAAGCTCGGTGAAGCCGCTGGCGGCGCGCCCCGGCGCCGACCCGGTCCCGCCGAACTCACCTGGTGGGGAGGGTTACCGCATGGCCGCACAGCAGCCCCAGGACGCCGCGCGACTCCGGCTGGTCGAAGAGCGCCCGGAGCGCACCGGCCCACCCGTACTCGCGCCCGCGCCGGTACCGGCGGCCCTGCCGCCCGCCGGATCGCCGGCCGCCGGCCGGCCCGCCACCGCGGGCGGCTTCGCGGACACCCTGCACCTGGCGATCGAGGCCAGCGGCCTCAGCCTGGACCGGATCCGGGCGGCGCTCACCCAACGCGGCGTCAGGGTCAGCGTCACGACGCTGAGTTACTGGCGGCGCGGCCGCAGCCAGCCCGAGCGGGCCAGCTCGCTGCGCGCCGTCCACCTGCTGGAGGAACTGCTCGGCCTGCCGCACAGCTCACTGTCCTCGCTGCTCGGCCCGCCGCGCCCGCGCGGCCGCTGGGCCGCCGCCGCCAACACCTGCCACCTCGGGCTGGAGGACGTCTGGCCCGGCGAGCAGGAGATCGCCGACATCTTCGCCGAGCTGGACGCCCCGCCGGCCGGCGAGCTGGAGCGGCTGAGCATCCACGACTCGTACTACGTCGACGCCCATCGCCGCGGCAACCTGCTGCGGATGCGCCAGGTCGTCCGCGCCACCGTCGCCGGCGTCGGCCGCTGCCTGGTCGTGCACAAGGCCGACGAGGAGGCCACCGGCTGCCCCGAGATCACCTCGGTCCGGCACGGCCGGCTCGGCCGCGTCCGCCGCCGCCCGGAGGCCGGGCTGACCGTCGGCGAGATCATGCTGGACCGCCCGCTCGGCCTGGGCGACAGCACGGTCTTCGAGTACGAGGTGGAGATCCCGCCCGGCGGCCCGACGCTGGAGTACAGCCGCCGCTTCGCGACCCAGGTGCGCGAGTACGTGCTCCAGGTCCACTTCGACCCCGCGGCCGTCCCCGTGCACTGCGAGCGGTACGACCGCGACCCGGGCGAGGACGTCGACAGCCGCCGCGAGCAGCTGTGGATCGGCGCCTCCGCGAGCGCCCACGTGCTCTCCCCGGACCAGCAGCCGGGCCACATCGGCATCCGGTGGGAGTGGGAGTAGCCGCCGCGCGGCTCCCCACTCCCACTCCCGTTCCCCCCTTCCCGCTCAGTCGCGCCCTCGCGCCCCTCATGCCGCCGCGCCCTCACGCCGCCACCACCTAACCCCTGCATGCCCTGATGCCGGTTGACGCTCCATCACCTAACCACTAACTTCATGAGTACCGGTTAGGCACGAGCCCCTCCGGACCACCCAGCCACGGGAGCGTCCAGGCATGTCCAGCCCCGCCCTGATCCACACCCTGAAGACCGGCCACGTCGGCCTCAACGTCACCGACCTGGAGCGCTCGATCGCGTTCTACCGCGCCGTCCTCGGCGTCCAGGTGACGCACGAGGGCACCGACGCCGAGCGCCGCTACGCCCTGATGGGCCGCGACGGCCGCCTGGTGGTCACCCTCTGGCAGCAGAGCACCGGCACCTTCGCCACCGCCTCCCCCGGCCTGCACCACCTGTCCTTCGAGATCGAGAGCCTCGACGAGGTCCGCGCCACCGAGCACCGACTGCGCGAGCTCGGCGCCGAGTTCGCGTACGACGGGGTCGTGCCGCACGGCGAGGGCTCGGACTCCGGCGGCATCTTCTTCACCGACCCCGACGGCATCCGGCTGGAGATCTACGCCCGCGCCGGAGTCGCCGCGACGGGCGCCGCAGCGCCCACGGCGGACGCCCCGACCTGCGGCTTCTTCTAGGCCGGAGGCCGTCGTGACCACCCCCGTCACGCCCTACCACCCCGGCGAGCTCGCCGCCCAGGCGCTGGCCGGCGTGCGGGAGCGCGCCGACCACGCCGGCCGGTCGATCCGCGGCACCATCCCGCCGGTCGCCGCCCGCTTCCTCACCGAGCGCCGGACGCTCGTGGTCGGCGCCGCCGACCCGGACGGCCGGGTCTGGGCCACCCAGCTCGCCGGTGCCCCGGGCTTCCTCCAGGCCGGCGACGAGCGGACCATGACGGTCGCCGCCCGCCCCGCCGGGGACGACCCGCTGGCCGCCGCCCTGGCCGGCCCGGCCCGGGTCGGCACCATCGCCCTCGACCCGGCCGGGCGGCGCCGGATGCGGCTCAACGGCCGCTCGGTGCCGGACCGCCGGGGCGGCCTGGTGATCACCGCCGACCAGGTCGTCTCCAACTGCCCGAAGTACATCCAGCGCCGCACCCCGCTCGACCGCCCGTCCGCCGGCGCCCCGCGCGCCGTGTCCGCCGGGCCGGCGCTCTCCACCGCTCAGCGGCTGACCGCCGCCACCGCCGACACGTTCTTCGTCGCCACCGTCGGCCCGGACGGCGGCGTGGACGCGTCCCACCGGGGCGGCTTCCCCGGCTTCCTGCGGGCCGCGGCCCCCGACCGGCTGGTCTGGCCGGAGTACCAGGGCAACAGCATGTTCATGACGCTCGGGAACCTGGAGCTCGACCCGCGGGCCGGCCTCCTCCTGCCCGACTGGGAGACCGGCGGCGCCCTGCTCGTCACCGGCGAGGCCCGCACCGACTGGTCCCCCGGGGCCCGCGCGGGCGTGCCCGGCGCCCAGCGGATGGTCGAACTGGCCGTCACCGGCGTCGTCGAACTCGCCGACGCCACCCCGCTGGCCTGGACCGACCCCGAGTACTCCCCGGCCAACCCGCACCCCGCCGACCGAGCCGCCGACTGATCCCGCCGACCGGCCGAGCCGCCGTCAGCTCCGGTGCCGGCACTACCGTCTCCCCTCCACCCCCGCCACGCCCGGGCCGCCGAACGGCCGTCACCCGCGCGGCCCAGCCCGCCGCGCCGCGGCCCGCCCGCTTTGGGACCTTGGTCCCGGTACCACGCGGAACCGGCCCGGGAAGGTCAGTCCTGCCACACCGTCAGACCGACCAGGAAGAGGTGGACCATGACCGGCGCCGACCCGTCCCCGCTGCTGGAGTTCGTCGAGGTCGAACCCGGCGACGACTGCATATGCGGGGGCTGCAACGCCCGCCGCCGCGCCCGGCTGCACGCCGCCCCGGTGCACGAGGGCGGGCACGCCGCGGCCCGCAGCGTCCGCCGCCGGGCGGCGGTCCTGGTGGCCGCCGTCGGCACCGCGATGGGCGGCGGCGCGGCCGCGGCGACGGCGGCGGTCGCCGCCCCCGCGCCCAACCCGGGCGGCGGCAGCAGCGCCACCCCGCAGAACCCGCAGGGCGAGGTCAGCAGCCTCTACGGCGAGGACGACGGCGGCACCGACACCACCCCGCGCACCTCCGCCCAGCCGGTGACGAGGGCCCGGATCATCCAGCGCGCGCAGAGCTGGGTCGACCAGCGGGTGCCGTACGGCATGGGCCGCTACTGGTCGGACGGCTACCGGCAGGACTGCTCCGGCTTCGTCTCGATGGCCTGGGGCCTGGACGGCAGCCAGACCACCTGGACCCTGCCGAACTTCGCCGAGCGGATCGGCAAGGCCGACCTCCAGCCCGGCGACGTCCTGATCTACAACAACCCGGCCAACCCGCAGGCCGGTTCGCACGCGACGATCTTCGGCGGCTGGACCGACTCCACCCGCACCCGCTACGTCGCCTACGAGCAGACCGCCCCCGGCACGACGAAGCGCAGCACGCCGTACGCGTACTGGAACAACCCCGGCTCGTACGTCCCGTACCGCTACACCGGCCTCTCCGGCGCCAGCAATGACGGCACCCCCTCGACGGACTTCCCCGGCGCCGACAAATTCGGCCCAGGCGCGAACAACGCATACGTCACCGAGCTCGGCCGGATGCTCGTGCAGCGCGGTGGCACCCGGTTCTACTCCGAGGGCCCGGGCCCGCAGTGGGGCGAGGCCGACCGCAAGGCCACCGAGGCCTTCCAGCTCGCCCAGGGCTGGCGCGGCGGCGAGGCCGACGGCATCCCGGGCAAGGACACCTGGGACTACCTGGTCAACGGCAAGGGCCGGAACATCGACGCCGGCGCCCCACTGCCACCCCCGCCCCCGCCCGCGAGCGGCGCACCCGCGTACCCGGGCGCCGACCGGTTCGGGCCCGGCGCGAACAACGACTCCGTCCGTCAGCTCGGCGAGCAGCTCGTCCGCAAGGGCTTCGGCGCCGCCTACACCATCGGCCCCGGCCCGCAGTGGGGCGAGGGCGACCGCGCCAACGTCCAGTCCTTCCAGCAGGCCCAGGGCTGGAGCGGCACCGACGCCGACGGCTACCCGGGCCCGGAGACGTGGCGGCGGCTGTTCTCCTGACGCCCCGGCGCCCGCCCGCTCAGCCGCGGCCGGGCGGGCGCCCCGACATCCAGTGGAAGAGCCCCATCGCGACGCTCGTCGCGAGGTTGAAGCTGGACACCCCCGGCTGCATCGGCACCGCGACCAGGTGGTCCGCACGCGCCTTGAGCTCCGCCGAGACGCCGTGCCGCTCGGTGCCGAACGCCAGCAGCGCGTCGTCCGGGAACGCCAGGGTGCGGATGTCCGCGCCCTCGGGGTCCAGCACGTAGAGCGGCCCGGCGGGCAGCTCCGGCAGGGCCAGCCGCTCGACCGCGGTCGCGAAGTGCAGGCCCGCGCTGCCGCGCACGACCGTCGGGTGCCAGGGGTCGAGGTCGCCGGTGGTGACGACCCCGGTGGCGCCGAAGCCCGCCGCGAGCCGGATCACCGCGCCGACGTTGCCCAGGTTGCGCGGGTTCTCCAGCAGCACGACCGGCGCGCGGCGGGGCCGGTGCCCGAGCGCGGCCCGGTTCGCCCCGGCGGACGGCCGCACCGCCAGCGCGATCACCCCGGTCGGGTGCAGCCGGGGCGCCAGCGTCCGCAGCGCGGTCTCCGGCACCTCCACCGCGAGCCCGGCCAACGTCGGCCCGACGTCCTCGGCCAGCTCGGCGGCGAGCGCCAGCAGCGCGGCCCGGTCCGCGGTCAGCACCTGCCGGACCTCCCCGCCGAAGCGCAGCGCGTGCTTCAGCGGGTGGAACCCGTCCAGCAGGACCGTCCCCGGCTCCCGCTCCACCGCCCGCCAGCCGCGCACCACGTCGTCCACGTTGTCCACGCCGTTCATGCCGTTCATGGCGTTCATGCTTCCACCCCGCCGTCCGCGGGCTCACCGCCACCCGCGTCCACCCCCCGAACGTCCTCCCGCCCCCGCAAAGCCCGCTCCAGCTCCTTCAACGCCTGCATCAACAACCGCACCCCCGCCCACAGCACATCCCGCTGCACCCCCTCCGGCACCTCCGCCAGCCGCTTCTCCAACTGCGCCTGCGCCCCCCGCACCGCCCCGAATTCCACCGGCCGCCCGGTCAGCAGCGCCCCCGCCGCGAGCGCCGTCCCGAGCCGCAGCTCCTCGGCGAACCCGGCCGCCCCCGGCACCGGCTCGGCGTCGCCGGCCGGCAGGTGGGCCTCCAGCAGGACGGCCGCCCGCCCGAGGCGTCCGACCGCGGCCCTGGCCCGGTCGATCCGGCGCCGGCTCACCCCGGGCAGTCCGGACGCGTGCCGTCCCGGTTCGGCGTCGGCCCGTTCCATCGCCTGGAGCAGTTCGGAGCGCGCCTCCCGGGAGTCCAGCAGCGTCGTCCGCACGTCCCGTCCGCGCGGCGCCGCCGGGTCCTCGTAGCCGTCGATCACCGCCGCCGCGTACCGCCCGGCCGCGGCCAGCCACTCGGCGAGCCGCTCGCCGAGCCGGGCGGTCTGCCAGGTCGGGAAGAGCGCGTACGTGACGAGCGCGACGGATCCGCCGAGCAGGGTCAGCCCGACCCGTTCGAAGGCGGTCGTCAGCGGGTCGCCCGGCTGCAGTCCGAGCAGGAAGACGACGTACGACGAGATGCCGACGGTCATCAGCGCGTACCCGGTCCGCAGCGTCAGGTAGGCCCCGCCGATGCAGAGCACCGCCAGCGCCGCGAGCACCCACTCGCCCGGGTGCGCCAGCTGGACCACGAGGGTCGAGACGGCGACCCCGACGACCGTCCCGGCGAGCCGGGCGACGCCCCGGCTGTAGGTCTGGGCGAAGTCGGGCCGCATGACCATCGCGGCGGTCATCGGCGCCCAGTGGCCGTGCTCGAACCCGGCGGCCCGCGCCAGCAGGTACGCGGCCGTGACGACCCCGGTGAGCCGGACGGCGTGCTGGAAGACCGCCGATCGCGGCCGGACCTGCCGCCGCACCGCCCGCAGCGCGGCGGGCAGCATCCGGAACAGCGGCGGCTTGTGCAGGGCGCCGCCGGCACCGACGACGGGCACCGTGACGGTGTCCACGTCGCCGCGGTCCAGCGTGTCGGCGGCCTTGCGCAGCAGCCCGCCGAGCCGCCGGGCCGAGCGCTTGGCCGCACCCCGCAGCCGCCCGTCCGCCTCGGGTGCGGCCAGCGGGACGGGTGCGGCGAGCGCGTAGACGGGCGCGGTGCGGGAGAGGCGGACGGGATCACCGGTCCTGATGGCCCGGGCGAGGGCGTCCATGGCCTCGGCGGACGCGGCGAGGACCTCCCGGGCGCGGTCGCGCTGCGGCCCTTCCGCCGGCGCGCCGACCTTGGGGTCGGCGAGCGCGGCGAGGGTGGGGCGGATGCGTTCGGCGATGCCGCGCAGGCCGCGCAGTTCGGGCGGCCGGTGGCGGTCCTGCCAGGGGGTGAGGGCGGCGGCGTGCCGGGCGGTCATGAACGGCGCTGGGTCGACGTGCGCGGTCGGGTCCTGTCGCAACCGCCGTGCGTAGTCGCCCAGTTCGGCGTAGGTGTCGGCGAGTGCCGCCCGCTGGGAGGTCCAACTGCCGATCGGCCACAGGGTGATGACGGCGGCCTGGACGACACCGCCGAGGGCCGCGACGAGTCCGTGGCCGAGCGCGGCGAGCACGCCGACCGGGAGCTGGACGACGATCAGCATCACCGAGACGGTGTTGGCCGCGACCACCCCGGCGGTCGGCCCGATCGCCCAGGCGAGTCCGGCGGCGAAGGCCCACACCGCGAGCAGCGCCGGGAACAGCCCGAAGACGCCGACGGCCAGGTACCCGAGGAAGGTGCTGGTGCCGAGCCCGATCCCGGCGGCGACGGCGAGGCTGGCCCGGGGCCGGAAGCTGCGCTGGAAGGTGGCCGTCCCGGCGATGAACGCGCCCATCGCGGCCGAGGTCGCGAGCGAGGGCCCGCCGAGCGCGAGGGTCGGGAACAGCACGAGCCCCACGGCGACGGCCCCGCGCGCCGCCCGTTTGGGGTCGGTCAGCGCCCGGTCGAGGGTGAGTCCGGTCCGCGCGGTGTCACGTAGCGCGGCGAACCAGGACATAGCGCCATCCTAGAGCGGCTCGTCCGCTCCCACCGGCTCTCGCTCCCGCTCCCGCGGGACCGCACCGCCCCGCCGGACCGGCCGCACCCGCCGCACCTGCCGCTCCGCCCAGAGCAACGCCCCGGTCGGCAGGAACACCGCGTCCGCCGCGACCATCGCGAGCGAGAACACCGGAAGCCCGAGCACCACCGCGATCCCGAGGTGCTCGGCCATCATGATCGCCAGCAGGACGTTCTTGACCCGCCGGTCGAGCAGCGTGAACGGGAACGCGACCTGCACGATCACCGTGCCGTAGGAGATCAGGAACACCGGCACCAGCGCCGAGCCGACCAGCGCGGACAGCGCCGGCCAGGGCGCGAAGTAGTCCAGGTGGAGCGGGTAGTACAGCGCGGTGCCGTCCTGCCAGCGCGTGCCCTGCACCTTGTACCAGCCGGCCGTCGCGTAGATCAGCACCACCTCGGCGGCGATCACCAGCATCGCGCAGTTGTGCACCGTGTTCGCGAGCCCGTCGAGCACCGCCCGCACCTCGCCGTCCGGCCGCAGCCGGCCGAGCGCCCACCAGAGCCCGGCCACCGCCCAGAGCCCCCAGAACAGCGGTGCCCACCCGAGGTACGGGAACGCGGCGGAGGTCCAGGTCAGGCTGTCCCCGGAGAAGCCACCGAGCTGACAGACCGCCAGCACGGCCCCGAGGACGGCCCAGAGCACGACGCCGCCCCACCCGGGACGGCCCCGCCGGGCGTCGAGCGACCACACCTCGGCGCAGCGGGTGAAGACCAGGTAGACGGCCATCAGGTGGACGACGTTGTCGCCGCCGTCGCCGAGGAAGACGTCCCGGTTCTGCAGCGACAGCACGGTGACCAGGAAGAGCACCGTACTCGCCCGGGTCCGCCAGCCGAGCACCACGGCGAGGGCGGCGAGCACCGCCAGGTGGTAGACCGCCTCGAACCAGAGCCGCCCGTCGAACCAGGGCAGCACGGTGAAGGCCCCGTTGTCGGCGAGGAGCTGCCGGGCGAGGTCCAGGGACCAGGGCGACCGGTCGCCGTACAGCACCCGCCGGTTCGGCCACTCGCGCAGCAGGTAGGCGAGCCAGACCAGCCCGAAGCCGATCCGCACCACGGCCGCCTGGTGGCGGCCGAGCACCCGCCCGGTGAACGCCTCCAGCGCCCGGCCGACGCGTGCGAGCGGACCCGGGGCCGGCGCGGGCACGGACTCGGGTGCTGACACGGCAACGACCTGCTGCCCGCCCTGGCGCGGGATCCCGTCCAACCGCGGCTGTTCGACACCGGGCGGCGAGACCTCCCGCGGCGAGACCCCCGACGAGACCCCCGACGGCGAGACCTCCGGCTGCGACACCTCGTTCACCCGAGCCCCCGGTAGTCCGCGTCGTCCACCGGCCACCAGGGCAGCTCCCGCGTCTTCGGCTCGGGCGGCGGGGCCTCCCCGCTCCAGGACGGCGGCGGGACGGTCGCCGAGGTCACCCGGAACTGGATCTCCAGGATCCGCTCGCCGTCCACGCTCCGGCCGATCCGCTGGAGCGCTATGCGCTTCAGGTACTCCTCGGCGAGCTTGCCCCGGCTGTTGGTCAGCGTCTCGTCCTGCGGGTTGTGCGAGCCGTCGTAGAAGTCCCAGGCCCGCCGCAGCAGGTTCTGGTCGACGTGGCTGGGCGCCGGGTTGCCCCTTATCGCGGCGATGTCCCGGGCGGTCAGCCCGAGCCAGTCGCGGGTCTCGGTGGCGCCGCCGCCGGCGACGGTCCGCACCCGGGCGTCCAGGCTGACGTTCTGCTGGAGCGGGTTGGGCGCGAAGAGCTTCCAGTTCTGCTCGAACTCGGGGTAGACCACCCCGTCGATCTGCTCCCGGTACTGCCGGGACACCGTGTTGGCGGGCGCGACGTGCAGGAACACCGCGCCGAGGAACAGTCCCGTCCCGGTGAGCAGCACCACGGCGGCCAGGCCCAGAACGAGCTGCGCGGGCCGCGACCGGACCCGCGCGCCGGCCGGTGTGTCCGTGCTGTCCGCCATGCGCACTCCCCCTGCCGGACGGGCGCCGCCGGGCCCGTCCCGGGTCGGTCGCGCGCCCATCCTGCCCTACCGGGCCAAAGGGTGCGTACGGGTCGGAGCGGGGTTCAGAGGACGAACGCGTCCTGGCCGGTGCTGCTGACCATGGGCCGGCCGGCGCCCTCCCAGGCGTACATGCCGCCGTCCACGTTCACCGCGTCCCGGCCCTGCTGCACCAGGTACTGGACGACCTGCGCCGAGCGGCCGCCGACGCGGCACAGCACGTACAGCTTGTCGTCCGGCAGCTCGCCGAGCCGGGCGATGACCTGCCCGAGCGGGATGTGCAGGGCGCCGTCCACGTGGCCCGCGTCCCACTCGTCCTGCTCGCGGACGTCCAGGAGGACGGCATCGGCGGGCACGGAGGCGGCGTCGGCGGAGGGGATCTGCGGGAACATCGTGTGGGTCTCCTGGGGCTCGATCGGGTCCGTGCCATTGTCGCCCACCGGGGGCCGGGGATCGCCGAGCAGCCGGGCCAGCTCGGCCTGCCGGTCCGCGGCCTTGGCCAGCAGCTCCTCGGCGAGCTGCTCCAGCAGCCCGTCCGGGTCCTGCGGCGCGAGCGCGAGGAGCTCCCCCATCGGGGTGCGCTCCAGCCGGACCTGCTCGGCGGCGGTCTCGGCGATCTTCGCGGTGAGCCATTCCAGTCGGCGGCGCAGCCACTCCAGCCGGTCCGGCGCGTCCGGCGCGGGGGCCGCCTCGGGCGCGGTGGACCACTCGGCGGCCAGGCCGGCCAGCGCGCCGGCGTCGCCGAACGCGTAGGCCTCGTTGACCCGGACGAGGAACGCGGCCCGGCGCTCCTGCTCTGCCGGGTCGGTGGTGAGGTCGGGGTGGGCGCGGCGCACGAGGTCGCGGTAGATCCGCTGGGCCTCCCGTCCGGGGCGGACCTTGGCCGGGGCGGCGGGCGGCGGCGGGACGGCCTCCTCCTCGCCGCCGCGCTCCTCGCGGACCGCCTGGACGGAGTCGAACAGCGCGTCCAGGTCGGGGAGTTCCTCGACCTGCTGCCTGGCCTCGGCGGCCCGCCGGACGTCCTCGGGGCGCCCGGTCGTGGCCGCGACGGCCTCCGCGACCAGGGCGTCCAGCTCGTCGAGCCGGGCGTAGAGCGGGCCGAGCAGCTGATGGTGGATCAGCGCGAAGTTGTCGATCTCGACCCGCAGCGTCTGCACGTCGACGTCCATGCTCAGCCAGGCGAGTTCGGCGGCGGCGACCCGCTCCTCCAGCTCCTGCTGCTCCGGGTCCGTCCAGCGGACGGGGATCTGCGCGGTCACTTCTCGCCTCTGTCTCGTCCCTACTGCGTTCGGCCGCCGGGCGGCCCGGCCTGCCACCCTACCCCCGCGCGGGAAGCGTCAACCGGGCGGAAGGGGGGTACGAACCGGCGCGAGGCAAGCGGCGTGCAACCGATCCTGATGAATCTCCCCGTTTCGCTATCGAGCCCGGCCCGGTCCGTGCTTCGCTGGTATCCGCACAGCGTGCCTTCCTCCGGAGAGACGGCCGCCTCCAGGCGTGGCGGCCAGGCGGGAGCAGACCGAATCCATGGTGGACGAGCCCAACTCCACACCACGTCCGGCGGGCGCCGAGGCCGTTCCGGGAGGCCACCCGGCGGGTGTCGCCGCCCTGGTCCGGATCGCCCTCGTCCTGGTCGACCGGGCCGGACGGATCGCCCAGTGGAGCCGGGCCGCCGAGGAGCTCTTCGGGCACCGGGCCGAGGTCGCCCGCGACCGCCCCGCCTCGGGCCTGCTGCCCGCCATGGAGCCCCGCGGATCCGCCGGCGCCACCTGCGCCCGCCGCCGCTGCGACGCCCTCGACACCCTGGCCGCGCTGACCGCCGACGGCCGTCCCTGGGCCGGCCAGATGCCCGTCACCGACCGCGAGGACCACCTGCGCGACGTGCTGTGGTGGGCCTACCCGCTGCCCGGCCCGTCCGGCGGCCTGCTCGCCCTGGCCGCGGACGCCCGCCCGCTGCGCACCTCGGGACCGCGCCTCGCGCTGGGCGAGCGGCTGCTGCCGTTCGCGCCCGCCCCCGCCGCCCGGGGCGGCTTCCACGGGCTGGTCGCCGCGCTCACCCCGCCCGGCGGAGCACCCGCCGGTTCCGCCGCGGCGTCGGCGCTGGCCCGGCTCCTGCCCGCCGCCCACCGGGCACCGCTGGTGGCGGCGCTGGAGCTCGCCGGGCTGCCCGCCCTGCGGCTGGACGCGGCCACCGTGCTCCCGGTGCTGCCCTCCGACCCGCAGTGCGGCGCCGCGCACGCCGCCGCCGGGATCGGCCGCCGCTACCCCACCGCCCAGCAGCGCGCCGCCCGGGTGGGCCCGCCGCCGCAGCCCGAGCAGGCCGGCGCGTCCCGGACCGTCCGCGGCCGCCCGGCCGGCCCGCTGCCCGGCCAGCGCGACTGCGCCGAACGGCCCGCCGCCAGGCCGGCCGCCCTGTCCGTCCCGTCCCCCACCGGAGGAGGCGCCGCCATCGAGCCGGCCGCCGTCGAATCGTCCGCCAACGGGCACCAGGCCCTCGCCCCGGCCCCGGTCGGGCGGAGCGCCCGCGGCGACCAGTCCCCGGGCACCGCCCCGGACACCACCGCGTCCGCCGTCCCGGCCCCCGCCGGGGCCGACGGCCCGCCCCACGGCGGCCGCCTCGGCCCGTTCCTGACCAACGGCCACGCCGGCGAGCAGCTGGCCCTGCTGAACGAGGTCGGCGGCAAGGTCGGCACCACCCTGGACCTCGGCTTCACCGCCCACGAGCTCTGCCAGGTGCTGGTCCCCCGGGTCGCCGACTTCGCCTGCGTGGACCTCGTGGACGGGCTGATCTCCGACTCGGAGCTGCCCGCCGCCCGGCCGGACGACGACACGATGCTCCGCCGGGTCGCCCTGGTCTACAACGAGACCGGCGGCGCCTGGGACCACGTCCTGTCCGAGGGCGCGCTGGTCAGCATGCCCCGCCGCACCCCGCCCGGGATGGCCCTCCAGCTGAACCAGCCGGTCCTCGTCCCGGTGGTCAGCGACGACGTCGCGGTCGACTACGCCATCGCGCTCGGCGGCGTCCGGCTGGCCCCGGTGGTCTCCGGCCGCTCGATGCTGGTCGTCCCGCTCTCCGCCCGGGGCACCGTGCTCGGCATCCTCAAGCTGCTCCGGCTGCCCGACCGCACCCCCTTCGACGAGAGCGACGCCGCGACCCTCAAGGAGCTGGCCGTCCGCGCCGCCCTGTCGCTCGACAACGCCAGGCTGCACCGCGCCGAGTCCCGGGTCGCCACCACGCTGCAGCGCTCGATGATCCCGACCCGCCCGCCGCAGATCCCCGGCGTGCAGATCGCCCACCGCTACCTGCCCGGCGACCCGAAGGCCGAGGTCGGCGGCGACTGGTTCGACGCCATCCAGCTGCCCGGCAGCCGGGTCGCCCTGGTGGTCGGCGACGTGATGGGCCACGGCCTGCACTCGGCCGCCGCGATGGGCCGCTTCCGCACCGCGATGCAGACCCTCGCCGCCCTCGACCTGCCGCCCGGCCAGCTGCTGCGCCACCTCGACAACCTGGCCCACAAGCTCGGCGACGACCACCTCGCCACCTGCCTGTACGCGGTCTACGACCCGATCAACCGGACCTGCGAGCTGGCCAGCGCCGGCCACGTCCCGCCGGTCCTGGTGCACCCGGACGGCACCGGCGAGCTGCTGGAGATCCCGGCCGGCGCGCCGATCGGGGTCGGCGGGGTGCCGTTCGTCGCCAAGACCATCGACGTGTCGGACGGCTCGATGCTGGTGCTCTGCACCGACGGGCTGGTCGAGGTCAGGGGCGGCGACATAGGAGCGGGCCTGGCCGCGCTCTGCGGCAACCTGATCGACCCGCGGCAGAGCCCCGAGCAGGCCTGCGACGTCGTGCTGGAGCGCCTGCACTCGGACGACCGCAAGGACGACGTCGCCCTCCTGGTGGCCCGCTTCGACGGGGTCGCCCCGTCCGAGGTGGCCACCTGGGACCTCACCGTCGACCACCGCGAGGTCCGCCGGGCCCGCGCCCTGGTCCGCGAGCAGCTGGCCGCCTGGCACCTGGAGGCGCTCAGCGACACCACCGAGCTGCTGGTCAGCGAGCTGGTGACGAACGCCGTCCGGGTGGCCAGGGACCGGGTCCGGCTGCAGCTGATCCGGGTGGACAAGCTCCTGGTCGAGGTCAGCGACGACAACCACAACCTGCCCTCGCTGGAGCCCGCCGAGCAGCTCGGCGAGACCGGCCGCGGCCTCACCCTGGTGACCAAGCTCGCCGAGCGCTGGGGCACCGCCCGCAAGGCGGTCGGCAAGGTCGTCTGGTTCGAGCTCCCGCTGCCCCACGGCCCCCGGAAAGCCTGCGCGGCCGGGCACCGGGCGCGCTGCCCGGTACCCGGCCGCTCAAGGCCGCAACCGTGCTCCCTACGGGATGACGGCGCCCGCCGAGGTCCGCCGCCGGGCCTCCACCGCGACCTCGCGGGAGGCCGCCGTCGCCACCGAGGTGGCGGCCCCGACCCCGGCCAGCACCCGCGGCCAGAAGTCGCCGAACACCTCGACCGAGACGGCGATCAGCAGCGCGGTGATCACCGCGACGACATGCTCCAGACCGGCCAGGTTCGGCAGGACGACCGCCTCGCCGACCATCAGGACCACCACCAGCCCGGCGGTGAACCAGGCCCGGCAGCGGAACGCGATGCAGATCGCCAGCGCCACCACCGCGGCCGACGGCCCGGTGTCCCGCACGTAGGCGACCCACTTCGGGAAGCCGAACAGGTGGTCCGGCCCGATCGCCACGCCGAACCGGGCGAACAGCGTGCCCGCCAGGGTGCAGGCATAGGCCACCACCAGCGTCATCCGGCGGCCGAGCACGATCTCGGCGATGCCGAAGACCAGGAAGACCTGGGCCAGCGCCCCCCAGACCGGCAGGTCCAGCGCCGGGACGTACAGCGACAGCGGGGTGCGCAGCAGGGAGACGTCCAGCGGCAGCGCGGCCTTCACCACACCGATGTGGTTGACGAAGCGCTCGCCGCCGGGCAGGTGCTGCACGATGCTGAACAGCAGGATCAGAAACGTCGCCGTGGTGGCCAGCGGAACGGCGGCGAACTTCTTGCGCACCACCTGGTCGCGGACCGTCACGAACAACGTCCCCCACTCGGCGACAGCGGCCGCTCTGGCTGTCGCCAGCGGCCCCTTTCGCACGCCCCCCGCGTGGGTCCTGTGAATCACAGCCGTCCTCTCCCGAATCCCCGAACCGTTGAGTCTTTTCTCAGCTACCTCAACATTAGAAGCCTCTTAACAAATCCACATCGGCATGGATGGGGATAAGGGTCATCCTCAGGGGGGAGGGGATCCCCCCTAGGGCACCCCCATCCGGCCGTCCGCCGCCCCCCGCCCCCCGGCGGAGAGCGGGCGGAGGACTACTCCTCGCCCTGCTGCGCGCCCACGGGCACGCGGGGCGCCACCACGGCGGACCCGGAGTGCCGGCGCCGGAAGAGGGCGGGCATGCTCGGCGCGACGATGAAGCCCTCGGCACGGGCGCTCGCGATGCCGATCCGCGGAATCTCGCTGCTCTTCTCGAAGAGCAGGTAACGCGGTTCCCAGATCGGCCGGTACTTGGCGTTGGCGCGGTACAGCGACTCGATCTGCCACCAGCGCGAGAAGAAACCGAGCACCGAGCGCCACAGCCGCAGCACCGGGCCGGCCCCGAGCCGCGAACCGCGCTCGAAAACGGAACGGAACATCGCGAAGTTCAACGAAACCCGCTTGAGCCCCACCTCGTCGGCGCGCTGGAGGAGTTCGATCACCATGAACTCGACCAGGCCGTTCTCGGTGTCCCGGGCCCGGCGCATCAGGTCCAGCGAGAGCCCGTCCGGGCCCCACGGCACGAAGCTCAGCAGCGCCTTGAGCTCGCCGTCGCCGTCGTGGCACTCCAGCATCACGCAGCGGCCGTCGGCCGGGTCGCCGAGGCGGCCGAGCGCCATCGAGAAGCCGCGCTCGGTCGCGCCGTCGCGCCACTCGTCGGCCTTGGCCACCAGCCGCTCCATCTCCGCCTCGGAGATGTCCTCGTGGCGGCGGATCCGCACGGTGTACCCGGCCCGCTTGACCCGGTTGTACGCCTGCCGGACGACCCGCATGGCCCGGCCCTCCAGCGAGAACTCGTCCAGCTCGACGATCGCCTCGTCACCCAGCTCCAGCGCGTCCAGCCCGTGCCGGGCGTAGATCACGCCGGCCTCCTCGGAGGCACCCATGACGGCCGGAGCCCAGGCGTGCTCGCGGGCCTCGGCGAGCCAGGCGTCGATCGCCCCCGGCCAGGCCTCCGGGTCGCCGATCGGGTCACCCGAGGCGAGCGACACCCCGCCGATCACCCGGTAGGTGACGGCCGCCTTGCCGCTGGGGGAGAAGATCACGGCCTTGTCCCGGCGCAGCGCGAAGTAGCCGAGGGAGTCCCGCTCGCCCTGCTTGTCGAGCAGGGTCCGGAGCTTCGCCTCGTCCTCGGGGTTCAGCAGCTCCTTGCCGCGCGGGCTGCGGAAGGCGACGTACAGCACGAGCAGGAACAGCACCGCGCCCATCGCGTTGATCACCGCGTTCACCCAGGTCGGCGCGTTGATCACGGAGCGCAGGTGCTCGGACGGGGTGATGGTGATCATCCGGCCGACGGAGTAGCGGAAGAGGTCCCAGAAGCCGGCGCCGCCCAGGTCGTTGGTCAGCCACACCAGCAGCGCGCCCACCCCGCCGCCGAACAGCAGCCCGCCGACGAAGGTCGCGGCGGCGGTCTTCGGGTTGGACTGGTCGCCCTTGGAGGTGAACTCCTTGCGCCCGATCAGCAGCGCCAGCACGAACAGGCAGGTCAGCACCGTGGAGATGTAGTTCAGCGGGTGCCGGTTGAAGCGCTCGTCGGGCAGCACCATGGCGGCCAGGTAGAGCAGGGCGAACATCCCGGCCAGCGCCGCGTTGAAGATCCACGCGGCCCGCTTGCGCCGCCGCATCGCGACCGCCAGGAACACCGACAGCACCGCGCTGGCCAGGCCCGAGGTCATCAGGTACGGCGTGAAGTACTCGCCCTCGTTGTGCTCGCTGACCTGGTCACGGAACGGCACCAGGAGTACCGTCGCCACGTTCAGCAGCGCGATCAGCCGCAGGTACCAGACGGAGGCCGCGGCGGCCCGCGGGCGCCAGCGGTCGAGCGGGCCGACGGGCCGGGGCCCGGTGGACGTGGCGGACGGCTCCGACTTCACAGTGGACGACACAGCTCAATTCCAAACGATCAGATGGTGGGGCGCATCCGCACACGGCCCGGCGCCGGGCGCCCGCACGGGCCCGACGGACTGACCGGCGGCCCCGGGCCCACCGGCCCCCGCACCGGGGAGCGGGCCGACGAAAGGGCAGCCACCAACATGGTTCCCCACCTCACGTGAGAATCGCGTGAACCGGGTAGCGGATTCCAGCCCCCGCCGAACGGCGGGGGTGCGGACCCGCCATGCGTTCGGCGGCCCGACCCGGCTACCCCTACCCTCGACATCGACCCGCGCGGACCGCCCCCACCCGGCCGCCCCAACCGAGGAGGCACCATCACCACCACCCGCGTGCTGATCGTGGACGACGAGATCCTGGTCCGCTCCGGCCTCGGCCTCATCGTCGGTTCCGCCCACGACCTGGAGGTGGTCGGCGACTGCTCCGGCGGCCAGGCCGAGGACCACGTCCAGCGGCTGCGCCCGCACGTCGTGCTGCTCGACATCCGGATGCCCGACCTCGACGGCATCTCGGTGCTGCGGAGGGTCCGCGCCCTGCCCGACCCGCCGGCCGTCGCGATGCTGACCACCTTCGACACCGACGAGTACATCGGCACCGCGCTGCGGGCCGGCGCCTCCGGCTTCCTCCTCAAGGACACCGCCCCCGAGCAGCTGGTGCACGCCGTCCGGGTGCTCGCGGCCGGCGGCAACATCCTCTCCCCGACCGTCACCCGCACCGTGATCGGCGGCTACGTGGACGGCGGCGGCCCGGACGCCGAGGCCTCCGCGCTCACCCGCACCCTCACCGGCCGGGAGCTGGACGTCCTGGCGCTGCTCGGCGAGGGCCTGTCCAACGCGGAGATCGCCGACCGGCTGTTCCTCGGCACCGGCACCGTCAAGGACCACATCAGCGCGATCCTCGGCAAGCTCGGCGCCGCGAACCGCGTCCAGGCCGCCGTGGTGGCCCACCGGGCCGGACTGGTCCGGCCGAAACCCGGCGACGGGGCATGACCGCCGCCGACCAGTTGCCGTCGAGACGGCTGCCGGCCTGGTGCACCGCGCCCTGGCTGATGCTGCTGCTGCCCGCGCTGTACTCCCTGATGGACGCGGCCCTGGTCGCCCGGGACGCCCCGTGGTGGCAGGTGGCGCTGTCGGTGCTGGCCGCCGTGACGCTGCTCTGGCGCCGCCGCTTCCCGGTCCTGGTGCTGCTGCTCACCATGCCCGGCAGCTACGTCGCCGACATCTGGCTGGCCCCGATCACGGCCGTCTACACG
This sequence comes from Kitasatospora sp. NPDC059747, assembly GCF_042732955.1. NCBI lineage: Bacteria > Bacillati > Actinomycetota > Actinomycetes > Kitasatosporales > Streptomycetaceae > Kitasatospora > Kitasatospora sp. NPDC059747. The sequence continues at coordinate 94,605 of NZ_JBHWGV010000024.1, forward strand.
CTGGCGGCCGAACGCCCCAACCCCCGTCTGGTCATCCCCCTCGGCACCCTCTTCACCCTCGTCGAGTTCTTCCACTGGCCGATCTCCGACCAGACCGTCTGGCTGAGCCGCGACACCGCGCTCTACGCCATCCAGTCGATCATGCTCGCCGCCGGCCCCGCCGCCACCGGCCTGCTCGCCCGCACCCGGCGGGAGCTGGCGGCCCGGGTCGAGGAGCTGATCCGGGGCCAGGAGCGGGAGACCAGGCTGCTCGCCGAGCGGGTGCTGATCAGCGAGCGCGGCCGGCTCGCCCGCGAGATGCACGACGTCGTCTCGCACCAGGTCAGCCTGATCAGCATCCAGGCCGGCGCGCTCCAGGTGAGCACCCCCGACCCGGCCGCGGTGGCCACCGCCCGCACCATCCGCGAGCTGTCCGTGCGCACCCTCGACGAGCTGCGCCAGATGGTCGGCGTGCTGCGCACCGGCGACCCGCGCCACAACACCCCGCTCGCCCCGCAGCCGCGGCTGGCCGACCTGCCCCGGCTGATCGAGCAGAGCGGCCTGGCCGCCGACGCCGAGCTGGCGCCCGGCGACCGCCCGTGGCCGGAGGCGGTCGAGCGGGCCGCCTACCGGACGGTCCAGGAGGCGCTCACCAACATCACCAAGTACGCCCCGGACGCGGCCGTGCACGTGAAGGTGCGGGCGAAGGGCCGGCGGCTGCGGGTCGAGGTGCGCAACGACCCCCCGCCGGTGCGGCCGGCCCGGGCGGACGCCCTGACCCTGCCGGGCGGCGGTCACGGGCTGGTGGGCCTGCGCGAGCGCGCCCAGCTCCTCGGCGGCACGCTGACCGCGGGCCCCACCCAGGAGGGCGGTTTCGAGGTCCGCGCCGAACTCCCCGCGTCCCGCGCCTGAGCCGGCTGCCAACCGCCGAGACGCCGGGACGCCGCCCCGGGGCGGTCCCGCCGGAGAACGAGAAAGCCCCGCAGATCCGAAGATCTGCGGGGCTTCGCTGTGCGCGAGGGGGGAGTTGAACCCCCACGCCCTTTCGGGCACTGGAACCTGAATCCAGCGCGTCTGCCTATTCCGCCACCCGCGCATGGGTGCGTCTTCCGTGCCGACCGGATCCCCGACCCACCAGCGCCTCGCGGCCCTCGTGGTTCTTCGTTCCGGCCTCCCTCTCGGGCGGCCCTTCCGACGTGGAAAACAGTAGCACGACCTGGGGGAGTCCTCCGAATCCGTTCCGGCGGGACGGTTCCACCCCCGGTCCGCCACCCGAGCGCGTCCGAACGGATGCGCCCCGAACGTCCGGGCGAAGCGTGGAACCCCCTTCCGACGGGCACACCTGGCGTGCCGTACCCGATATGCGTCACCCTGTGTGTCCGAGCCCACCCCCGGGCACGACGCGTTCCGGGAACCGTACGGATGGGCCCGGCGTGGATACGATCAGTACGGAAGTACCGCAAGTAGGCACGACCGGCTCTCCGGGGCCCGGTCGGCAGGCAGGCGAACGAACCCTGGAAGGGGGTGCCCCATGGGAGTGCTGAAGAAGTTCGAGCAGCGACTTGAGGGTCTCGTCAACGGCACCTTCGCGAAGGTGTTCAAGTCCGAGGTCCAGCCCGTGGAGATCGCCGGTGCGCTGCAGCGCGAGTGCGACAACAACGCGAGCATCTGGAACCGCGACCGCACCGTCGTGCCGAACGACTTCATCGTCGAGCTGAGCCCGCACGACCACGAACGCCTGAGCCCCTACTCCGGGCAGCTCGGCAGCGAGCTCGCCGGCATGGTCCGCGAGTACGCCGAGGCCCAGCGGTACAGCTTCATGGGCCCCCTCCAGGTGAACCTGGAGCAGGCCGACGACCTCGACACCGGCCTGTACCGGGTGCGCAGCCGCACCCTGGCGGCCGAGGAGCCCCAGCAGTACGCGCCGCCGCAGCCCGGCTACGACCGCCCGCCGGCCGCCCCGGCCCCCGGCGCGCCGTGGCAGCAGCCGGGCGCCGACCAGTACGGCGCGCCCCCGCCGCCGGCCGCGCCCCCCGCCATGCCCCCGGCCCCGCCGACCGCGGGCGGCAACGTCCGCGCGTTCCCCGGCTCCGGCCACGGCGCCTCGGTCCGCACCTGGATCGAGGTGAACGGCACCCGCCACCAGATCTCCGGCGGCACGTGCGTGCTCGGCCGCTCGACCGAGGCGGACGTCCGGATCGACGACCCGGGCGTCTCCCGCAAGCACGCCGAGATCCGCCCCGGCAACCCTTCGATGGTCCTCGACCTGGGCTCCACCAACGGCATCGTGGTGGACGGACAGCACACCCAGCGCGCTACGCTCCGCGACGGCTCGCGAATCGTCGTGGGCTCCACCACCATCGTCTACCGACAGGTCGAAGGGTAGTGTCCGATTTGTTCGCGCGCTTCGCTCACCCACACGCGGGGCGGCCATGTCCGAACTGACCCTGACGGTGATGCGGCTGGGCTTCCTGGCCGTGCTGTGGCTGTTCGTCATCGTCGCGATCCAGGTGATCCGCAGCGACCTCTTCGGGACCAAGGTGAACCCCCGCTCCTCGCGCCGCGGCGGTGCCGCGCCCGCGCCCGGAGCCGGTGCGGCCACCGCTCCCGCCGCCGGACGCCCCGCGCCGACCCCGGGCCCGGGCCCGGGGGGGGGCCCGGGGTCGTCGTTTTGCCGCCCGCCCG
>NZ_JBHWGV010000025.1:0-27049 GCF_042732955.1 Kitasatospora sp. NPDC059747
GCCGTCGGCCGCGAGCCGGTCGGCGAGGCGCCGGGTGAAGTCCGCCGGGTCGTGGTCGCGGAACTCCCTCTCCAGCCCGGCGGAGTCCGCCCGCAGCAGGTCGCCGAGGTTCATTCCGCCGCCCGCCCCTCGCCCGACTCGCCGCCGCTGGCGTGCTCCAGCAGGTACTCCAGGTGCCGCCGCCCGAGGCTGTAGTAGGTGCGGGCGGTGGTGTGCGCGATGCCGAGCGCGCGGCCGATGTCCGGGTAGGAGAGGCCCGCCTGCCGCAGCCGGACGACGTCGGCCTGGACCGGGGCGCTGCGCGCGAGTTCGTCCATCGCCCAGTCCAGGGCGTCGAGTTCGGCGAGCTCCTCCAGCTCGTCCTGGCTGGTGTCCGGGCGCCGCTGGGCGATCACCCGGAGCCGCTTGCGCTCGGCGCGGTGGCGCTCGCGCAGGACGTCCACGATCGCGTCCTTGAGGACCTTGAACGCGAAGGCCCGCGGATCGGCGCTGGCCAGGGCCCTGCGCCAGTTCTGGTAGAGCACGGCACCGGCGTTCTGGACGGCGTCCTGCGCGTCCTCGCGGTGGCGCAGCCGCTGCTGCGCGTACCGGAGGTAGCCGGGGTTCTCGCGGGTGAAGAAGGCCTCGAAGTCGGCCGGAAGGCCGTCGAGCGGGTCCGTCCGCACGTCGTGCTCCTCGCCCGGCCCGGGGGTGGTCGGCACGCGCTTCCCCTTTTCGGTGAGTCGGTCGGCCGGCCCACCGGTTGGCACGCCGACGGCCCCGCGGGGGGCTCGTGGTGTAACCGTCCCGGAGCAGCGGGTTGTTGACCCGAAGCGGTGGGCAATAATCGACCGCTTCCGTTCACTTCCGGACACCCGCGCTGACCTGCCGGTTCCGGCCCGTCCGGCCTACCGGCCCGGCGCGACAGTGACGCAGATCACACTCAAGGGTTTCGCCGACTTGACCCGCGGCGCGCGGCCCCACTCGACCGACCACACCGGACCCGGCAGGGCCGGGCCTACTCGACCGGTTCGACGGCCGCCGAGTCCAGCGCCGCGGTCACCTGGTCCAGCAGGACGCGCAACGCGGCGAGGTCCTCGACGGGCATCCCGGTCGCGGTGAGCAGCCGGCGCGGCACCTGCCCGGCGCGCTCGCGCAGCGCGACGCCCTCCGGGGTGAGCGCGACGGTCACCGACCGCTCGTCCTCCGGGCTGCGCTCGCGGCGCACCAGGCCGGCCGCCTCCAGCCGCTTGAGCAGCGGCGACAGCGTGCCGGAGTCCAGCCGCAGCCGCTCGCCGATCCGCTTGACCGGCAGTTCGCCGTCCTCCCACAGGACGAGCATGACGAGGTACTGCGGGTAGGTGAGCCCGAGGTCCTTGAGCAGCACCCGGTAGACGCCGCCGAAGGCGCGGGAGGCCGCGTTCAGCGAGAAGCAGATCTGCTGGTCGAGGCGGAGCAGGCGCTCGTCCGACGCGGCGGGGTGTCCGGGAGGCGTGGTCATGCACCCATGGTACCGATCGGGTTCACGCGATTGAGTTGTGCGCAACTGAATTGCGTGCTCTACTTGTCATCGGCAGGACGCCGCAGCGGAGCACCGCAGCGGGAGCGAAGCCGAAAAAGCAGACCAGCAGGAACAGCAGAAGGGAACGCATCATGGACGCGCTCTACACCGCAGCCGCCACCGCGAACGGCCGTGAGGGCCGCGCCGTCAGTTCCGACGGGCAGCTGGACCTCGCCCTGGCGATGCCGCCCGCACTCGGCGGCAGCGGACAGGGCACCAACCCGGAGCAGCTGTTCGCGGCCGGCTACGCGGCCTGCTTCGCCAGCGCGCTGGGCCTGGTCGGCCGGCAGGCCCGGGTCGACACCAGCGAGGTCTCGGTGACCGCCGAGGTCTCCATCGGCAAGGACGGCGCCGGCTTCGGCCTCTCCGTCGTGCTGCGCGTCGAGCTGCCCGAGTCGCTCGCGGGCGAGAACGGCGAGCTGCTGGTCAAGCAGGCGCACGAGGTGTGCCCGTACTCCCGCGCCACCCGCGGCAACATCCCGGTCGAGCTCGTCGTCGAGTAGCCGTCCGGCCGCCGCCCCGCCCGATCACCCGATCACGGCAGCGGGCAGCCGCGGCGAACCGCCGCCACGGACCTCCGGGGCCCGCCGCACACCCCCGATGCGGCGGGCCCCGGCCCGTACCCCCGCCTCACCCGCCTGGCCCCGGACCCGGCCCGTTCGCGGACCGCAACGTGTCCAGTCTGAGCCGGTACTCGTCCGCGTCGATCTCCCCGCGGGCGAACCGCTCCGCGAGCAGCTGCTCCGGGGTCGGCCCGGTCATCCCCGCCCTCAGCGGCCCGGCGGCGGCCGCGCCCTGCGGCAGCGGCCGGTGCGAGCGCGAGACGTACCGGGACAGGGCGACGGCGGCGAGCACCAGCAGCACCAGGACCAGCAGCATCACGAGCACCATCAGGCCGATGCCCCAGCCGCCCAGCCCGTGGTGCACGTACCCGTGCCAGTGCCTCATCGGGACCTCCTCCTCCGGCCACGGCGGGCCTGTCGAGGTGACTGTCGCCAGTACCACCATCGTGCGCCCGCGGACCCCCGAAGTGCGCTGAGGAAAGCGTGAGAAAACGTTCCGGCGCCACCGGCGCTCCGGGCCGGGGTAGCGTTCGGCCCATGGACCACCACACACCGGCCGGCGAGCGCTCCGCCGAGCAGCTCGTCGCCGCAGGGGTGCTCCGCCGCCACCCGGACGGCCGCCCGCACCCCGCGCTCGGCCACTCGCCGATCTCGTACGTCTCCGCCGCACTGTGGGCCGAGCTCACCGCGCTCGCCATCGCCCCGGCCGCCGCCGAGGCCACCGCCCGCGCGCTGCTGGACACGATCGCCGCCGACGCCGTGGACGCGGCCCTCGCGCCGGGCAACGAGACCGCCCCGCGCGACGACCTCTACGTGACGCACCCCGCGCACATCGGCCGGCACCGCCGGGTCGTCTGGTTCCAGCGCTCCGGCCCGCGCGGTCCGATCATCGCCACGTTCCCGCCCGAACACCGACCGAGCTGAACGCCCCGAACACCCCGACGGCTCCGGGGCTCATCTCTCCACGGTCAGGCTGTGGCACACCCAGCTGAGCCGGTCCGGCCCGCCAACCGCCGGCCGGTCGTGGTACACCCCGTCCGCCACCGACAGGTTGACGATCAGGTACGCGTGCCAGCCCGCCCCGACCCCGTGCAGGTCGGCGTACACGAGCTCGTCCCCGACGTACCAGTCCACCGAGTGCGCGCCGAACACCACGCGCATCCCGAAGGTCGCGCCCGGGCCGATGCCGCTGCCCTCGCCGTGCCAGTACCGGAACCCGCCGCGGACGTGGTTGGAGACCTCCAGGAGGTCCGGGTGGTCCGGGTGGTACTCGAAGACGTCCACCTCGTTGCCGCCGTCCCGCCAGGTCCAGATCGCCGGCCACGCGCCGACGTCGACGGGCAGCGTGACGAGCGCCGACAGCTCGTCCCCGGTGCGGACCTGGAAGCCCTCGGGACTGCCCTCGGTGGTCAGCAGGCTGCACGTCCACAGCCCGCCCGCGTGCCGGCGGGCAGCCGTGAAAACGCCCCCGGGGCAGTACGAGCGGCTGAGGTAGTCGAGTTTGTGGTCGCTCCGGTTCGTCGGCCCCATCCGGGGATACGCGCTGCTGCGCCCGGCGATCCACTGCCTGGTCGAAGTGAAGTCCGCGTCGAACACGACTGCCACGGCCGCCTCCCCGGTGCTCCGCCGACCCGGCAGTCCTGCCCGCCGGGCACACAGAGTGAGTTACCCGATACGCTCCGCAGTATGCGGAGGTGAACCGGGCTATCCGGGCCCTTCCCACGGGCACCGTCAACTCCAGCTTTCCCACCCGGAGTTGACGGCGAACCATCAACCGACGACGGCGGTCGCGCCCCCGGAGTCGAGCCGGTCGGTCACCGACACCACGCCGTCCACCGAGCGGCACAGGTTCAGCACGATCGGCACGAGGTGCGGCTCCGGCACGGTGCCGCTGAGCACCACCCGGCCCTGGTCCACCTCCACGCCGATCTCGGCCGGGCTGACACCGTCGATCCGCCCGAGCACCTCCTCGACGATCTCGCGCCGGATCACCCGGTCCTCGCGCAGGAACACCCGCAGGAGGTCCCCGCGGCTCACCATGCCGATCACGCGACCGTCCTCGTCCAGCACCGGCAGGCGCTTCAGCCCGTGCCGGCTCATCAGCCGGGCCGCCGCGACGACGCTGGTGCCGGGCGTGGTGCAGACCGGCTGCGTCGTCATCAGGTCCGCCGCCGTGACGGTGCCGCCGGGCCCCGCCTGCGCCGACTCCGGGGCCGGCAGCAGGCTGCCCGTGTCCTCCTGGGCGGCGAGGGTGCGCAGCAGGTCCGCCTCCGAGACGACGCCCAGCGGCCGGCCGTCGGCGTCGACCACCGGCACGCCGGTGATGTCGTAGTCGGTCAGCAGCGCGACGATCTCCCGGAAGCCGGTCTCGGGCGCGACCCGGACCACCGGGCTGGTCATCACTGATTCGACGGTGGCATGCCGCAACGCAGGTTCACCTCGTCCAACGGGTTCCTCCGGACGGTTCCTTCCGGCCGGTACCCGCAGCATGGCCCCCGACGGCGGCGATCGCCAGGGGCCAAGGGGCCGAACGGGTGGGACCTACGGCCCCCGGTCCGAACGCGGTGCCGACAGCGGAGGGCCGGGCCATCCTCCCGGGCCTCGCGCACCGGTCCGCCCGCCCGAGCGGCGATCCGCCGGCCCGAACGGCGCAACCATCACATGATCGACTCGTTGGACCGTCCACCACGACACGATCATGCTCCGGGGAGGGCCCGTTGGCAGGACCGACAGACACCGCCGCGCAGCCGTCCCGGCACCCGGTGGCCCAGGCCGAGGCCGCCCTGGTGCGCCACTACCGGCGGCTGGCCCGGCTCGCCTACCTCGCCCTGCCCGCCGACCGCGACCGGCACAGCCGGGTGCTCGCCGCACACGCCGCCGTCCAGCGCGCGCTGCCGTCCCGCTGGACCCGCCGCTCCGGTCCGGCGGACGGCGTCGACGACGACCCCGTCTACGGCGAGCTCCGCCACCGCGTCCTGCTCGCCGCCCTGCGCCCGCACCCCGCCCACCGGCTGCTGGCACCCCGCGCGTGGGGACTGCGGCTGTTCACCCCGCACGGCGACGAGGCGGACGCGGAGCTGGACCGGGCGCTCGCCGGGCTCGCCGCGCCAGCGCGGGTGGCGTTCGCCCTGCGCGCGGTCGAGGAGCTCACGCCGGAGCGCGTGGCGGAGGTCCTGCGCCGTGCGGGAGTCGAGCGCCCGGAGGACGCGATCGCGGCCGTTGCCGGCCTGCGCACGGACACGGAACCGCCCGCCTTCGACCCGTGCGCCGTCCGCGTCCAGGCCACCGACCTGCTGCGCCGTCGCCGTGCCCGCACCGCCGCGCTCGCCGTGGCCGTCCTCGGCCTCACCACCACCGCGGCCGTCCTCGGCGGCGGCTCCGGCGTCACCCCGCAAAGCCGCCCGCTGGTCGTCGCCCCGGCCGGCTCGGTCGTCGACCCGGCCAAGCTCGGCCACGTCCCGGCCGACCAGTGGCAGCACACCGCCCGGCTCGACTTCACCGCCTGGCCCGCGCGCGGCGACCGCCGCGACGACGACGCCCTGCTCGGCCGCGCCCTCGCCGCCTGGACTCACCCCGGCGCGCTGACCCGCGTCGAGCCCGGCGCCGACGCCACCCCGCCCGCCACCACGCCGAGCCTGCTGTTCGCCGGCACGGTGGACGGCACCGCCGTCGTCGTCCTGTACGACGGCCCGCACCTCGCCCGCTACACCGACGGCCCCGGCGGCGGCCTGGACCTCGCCCGCGCCGACGACTCCGACGTGACGACGGCGGGCGCCGTCGTGCTGCGCCGCCAGGGCACCACCGCCCGCTACCTCCTGGCCCCCTGGGTGGATGCCGCCGAGACCCGACGGATCGACCAACCCGACGCCCCCGCACGCGCGTTGGACCACCCGGACGGCATCACCGCGGCGGCGCCGACCGGCGCCCTCGCCGATTGCCAGGGTGCCACCGTGCTCCAGCTGCACTCCTCCCCCGTGGTCGCCGAGAAGCACACCTTCCTCCTCGCCGACGTCGGCGGCCTCGTGCCCGCCCACCTCACCTACACCCCGCCGCCCGCCCAGGGCACCCCCACCCCCACCGGCGGCCCCGGCCCTGCGCGCGCACCGCGCGAGGCCACCGGTCCGGACGCGCTCGTCGCCTGGGCGCACGGCGGGTGTGCCGTCCCGGACGCCACACCCGGTGTCAAACAGCTCGAACTCTGGGCGTTCGCCGTCCAGCCCCTGCCGCAGAACGCGGGCACCGCGACCTGGACGTGCCTGCGCACCGACCGCTGGAACGGCGACGGCAGCGCCGCGACCACCGTCCTGCTGCCCTCCGCCCGCGGCCCCCAGCGCACCGGCGGCGGCCAGGGCCGGGCGTGCAGCCGCTTCGAGCAGGACACCGTCGGCTCCACGTGGTGGCGCTCCCCGCAGGGCACCGAGTTCCTCCTCGCCGCCGGCAGCCGCCGCGTCACCCGGCTCACCGCCAAGGGCCCCGACTGGTCCGCCGACCGCCCCGCCCCGGACCACACCCTCGCCCTCGAACGCCCGGCCCCCGCGACCGCCCAGGTCGAAGCCGTCCTGGACAACGGCGCCCGCATCACACCACTGCGCTGACCGCCCCTCCGCTGACCGCCCTTCCGCCGGCCGACCTCAGCGCCCGACCGCCGACTCGGCCTCGTAGTCCGGCAGCTCGACACTGCTCACCTGCTTGCCCAGCGCCAGCATCCGGTCCAGCACCCACCGCCGGTTCAGCAGCGCATTGCGCACCCGCAGGCCGGCGGCGGTGCGCGGCGCCAGGAACGGGCCGGTGCGGTCCCCGCCCTTCTGGCACCCCTGGGCATAGCCGCGTAGCAGGCGCTCGTAGCGGGCGAAGGCGGTGCGGTGGTCGCCGCGCGCCCGGGCCAGCTCGCCCGCGAGGACGTACGCGGCCACGACGGCGGTGCCGGTGCCCATCCCGCCGATGGTGGCACCGCAGGCCGCGTCGCCGAGCAGGCCGATCCGCCCGGTCGACCACGCGGGGACGTCGGCCCGGCTGATCGAGTCGAAGTACAGCTCGGGCGCGGCCCGCAGGCTCTCCAGGAGCCGGGGCACCTCCCAGCCCAGGCCGTCGAACGCGGACCGGACGAATTCCTTCTGCTGCCCCGGGTCGTGGCGGTCGTGGACGAGCTCGGGGGACGCGAAGAGGAAGAAGGCGCCGGCCCGGGTCGGGTCGCGGTGGTCGGCGCCGACCGCGGCGAGCCGGCCGGGCACGTTCAGCCCGACCGAACCGGGCGCCAGGCCGGTGTCGTTGGGCAACTGCCAGGTGGCCGCGTAGTAGCCGAGGTGGCGGACGTACCGATCCTCGGGGCCGAAAGCGAGGCGCCGGACGGTGGAGTGCAGCCCGTCGGCGCCGATCACCAGGTCGAACTCGCGCTCCGCGCCGCGCCGGAAGGCCACCCGGACCCCGTTCGGCGTCTCCTCCAGCGCGGTGATCGAGTCACCGAAGACGTACTCGGCGCGGTCGGAGCTGCGCCGGTGCAGCAGTTGGGCCAGCTCGCCGCGCGGGACCTCCACGTCGCCGCCCGCGAACTCGGCGGGCAGGTGGAGGAGCCTGCGCCCGTCCGGGCCGACGAAGGTGATCGGACTGCCACCGGTGCCGAGCGCGCGCAGCTCGTCGAGCACGCCCATCCGTTCCAGCACGGTCAGGTGGGTCGTGCCACGGAAGTCGACGTCCTGCCCGCCGCCGCGCAGCGCGGGGGCCAGCTCGACGACGGTGACGTCGAAGCCGTACCGGCCGAGCCAGTGGGCGAGGGCAGGGCCGGCGATGCTCGCGCCCGAGATCAGGACCTTGGTGCTCACGGGAAACCACTCCGTCCGGAACGAGTCCACAACTGCGTCCATCAGACACAGTTACATTGCTGTGTACGGTAGACACAGTTGATTCCGGACGCAAGAGCCCGAGGAGCGGACGTGGCGGCAGACGTGGACGAGCCGGCGAACGAGACCGTCCGGCTCCTCTGGGGCCCGCCGGCCAAGCCCACGCGCGGGCCGAAGCCGGCCCTCAGCCTGGAGCGGATCGCCGCGGCGGGCATCGAGGTCGCGGACACGGAAGGCCTCGGCGCCGTCTCGATGCAGCGCGTCGCCGGTCTGCTCGACTACACGAAGATGGCGCTCTACCGGTACGTCCCCGGCAAGGCCGAACTCGTCGCACTGATGGTCGAGTTCGCTGTGGCCGAGCCGCCGGCCGGACCGGCGGACGGTCACTGGCGGGACCACCTCGCCACCTGGGCCCGGGAGTTGACACGGTCGTTCGTCGCCCACCCGTGGCTGCTCGACGCCACCGTCGGACCCCGCGTGATGGGCCCGAAAGAACTCGCCTGGCTGGAGCGGGTCGTGTCCGCCCTGGACGGCCACGGTCTGACCGGCGCCGAGCGCATGGACGCCGCCGTCCTGCTCGCCGGACACGTCCGCGGCATCGTCCAGCAGGCGCGCGCCGCCGGGGCGGAGGGCTCCCCCGAGGCCCGACTCCTGACCATCCTGGGCGGGCTGGTCCGGCAGCATGCCGACGACTACCCCGCCCTCGCCGCCGCGATGGCCGAACCGGGCGGCCGGGACAACGCCCTGGACTTCGGCCTCGCCCGGATCCTGGACGGCCTGGCGGCCCTGATCGAGCAACGCGCCGCCCGGCCGTAAATCCATTCGAAGCGGCCGGGGAGCGGTCGCTACGATGCCGCCCCATGGCGATGTTCGTGCACCTGACCTCGACCGCGGACGCACCGCGGGTCCGCCGCGCCGGCATCCGGGCCGACAGCCGCGGCCAGGGCGGCGCGCGCGGCGTGTACTGCTTCCCCGTCCTGCCCTCGTACACCCTGACCCACCAGTGGCTGCGCGAGCTGGCCCGGTTCGGCAGGCCGGGCGGGCTCGTCGCGGTGCACGTCCGCCTGCCCGACGACGAACCGGTCCTGGCCGGCCATTACCGGGACCGCGCCAAGGACGCCCAGCTCCCGATGACGGCCGCCGAGGCCGTGCACCGGATCCGCGCGCTGCCGGACCCGCGCGGCTGGGAGGTCTTCCTCTCCCGCGCCGTGGCCTCCCGCGAGATCCACCGGATCCGCACCGCCCCGCAGGTGACCGGCTGGCGCTACGTCCCGAACGCCCACGGCACCCGCCCCTGCACGTGCTACGGGTGCCAGGTCCTCGGCGGGTACGGCAGCCGCCGCCTGCGCGAACGCAATCCGCACCCCCTGGACGGCCCGCCCCCACCCGCACGCGTCCTCCTCGCCCGCATCGACGCCGCCGGCACCCCGGGCGACCCCGCCCGGCTCCGCGACACCCTCCACTGGTTCTCCCTGCGCCGCCGGGGCCCCGTCGAGCGCGTGGCCCACCTGGCCGACCACCCCGCCCCCGAAGTCCGCCAAGCCCTTGTCCAGGCCCTCAACGCCTGGTCCACCCCCGGCGCGCGCGAGCTCGTCACCGCCCTGGCCGCCGACCCCCACCCCGACGTCCGCGAGGCAGTCGCATGGGCCGCCTACAACTGGACCACCCCCGGCACGCGCGAACTCCTCACCACCCTGGCCGCCGACCCCCACCCCGACGTCCGCGCGGCGGCCGAGGCGGCCCTGGAGGACTGAACCCGTCAGTACCCCTCCCGCACCTCGAACACCCCGCCGCTCCAGTACACGGTGGGGTCGTCGGCGTCACTCGGCCAGTCGCTCTGCAGGTAGCGGCGGCCGCGGCCCAGGGCGCCGGCCTGGTGCGGGGTCAGGCGACCCTCCATCAGGTCGGCGGCCTCGGCGTCCGTGACGGGGAGCACGGTCCGGTACTGGGCGTCGTTGGAGGCAGCCCAGTCGACGTACTCGGTGAAGACACTCACGAAGGCCTGCGAGCAGAGCTCGCAGCGTTTGACGGAGACGATGAAGTGCGAGTCGTCCTGGATCATCTTCTCGATCCGGACCCCGCTGTAGCTGTAGTGGTGCTCCCGCGCCACCAGCGCGTCCTCGGCGCAGCACGCCTCACACCCGAAAGTCGCGAACTCCGTCATGCCGGCCCCCGTGAACGCTCGACCCGTTGGGGGCACATCGTACTCAGCGGGGCGCGCGCACTGCCGCCGCGCAACCGTCGGTCGGCGCCACGGCCGCGAAGTCCTCGTCCGTGCACGTCCGTTGCCCTAGCGTGGCGGGACGCGCGCCGTCGAGCCCGGGGTCGTCCGGGAGTTCCGGGAGTGACATGCCGAAACGCCGTTGCCCACGGCCGCAGTTGGTGCTGCTCGCGTTCCTGCTGACCGCCTGCGGCGGTACCGGAAGCGCCACCACCGGCCCGGCGACGCTCGACTGGTACAACTTCCCGGACGACTCCGGCGCCCTCCAACAGGCCGCCGACGTCTGCAGCCGGGCCGCCGGCGGCCGCTACACGATCCGGTACGACAAGCTCCCGCGCACCGCCGACGGCCAGCGCCAGCAGCTCGTCCGCCGGCTCGCCGCGCACGACGCGGGCGTGGACATCATGGGCCTGGACGTCACGTGGGCCCCGGAGTTCGCGGAGGCGGGCTGGATCCGCGAGTGGACGGGTGCGCAGAAGGACGAGGTCACCGCCGACACCCTCCCCGCCGCACTGGAGACGGCCACCTGGAAGGACCGCCTCTACGCCGCGCCGTACAACTCCAACACCCAGCTCCTCTGGTACCGCGACGACCTGACCCCCACCCCGCCCCGCACCTGGACCGAGCTGCTCGCGCAGGCGGACGCCCTCGCCAAGCAGGGCAAGCCGCACTACGTCGAGGTGCAGGGCGCCCAGTACGAGGGCCTGACCGTCTGGTTCAACACCCTCGTGAGCAGCGCCGGCGGCTCGGTCCTCACCCCCGACGCGAGCGCGCCGGCGCTCGGGCCGCCCGCCGTCACCGCGGCCGGCGTCATCCGTGACCTCGCCCGCTCCCCCGCCGCCGACCCGTCGCTCGCCAACCAGATGGAGGACCAGGACCGGCTCGCCCTGGAGTCCGGCACGGCGGCCTTCGAGGTCAACTACCCGTTCGTCTACCCGGCGATGAAGGCCGACCGCCCTGACCTGTTCCCCCACTTCCGCTGGGCGCCCTACCCCGCCGTCACCCCGGACCGCCCGGCCGCCGTCACGATCGGCGGCATCGACCTCGCCGTCGGCGCCTACGGCCACCACCCGGACCTCGCCCACGAGGCGACGCTCTGCCTGCGCAACCGCGACAACCAGCTCGTCAACGCGCTCAAGGGCGGCCTGCCGCCCTCCCTCCGGAGCCTGTACACCGCGCCGGAGCTGACCGACAGCTACCCCTTCGCCGCCGACGTCCTCACCGCCCTCGACAACGCCTCGCTGCGCCCGCGGACGCCCGCCTACCAGAACGTCTCGATCGCCATCGCCCACGCGCTGTCGCCGCCGTCCGCCGTGGACCCGGAACGCACCGTCGCCGACCTGTCCGGCCAGATCAAGGACGCACTCGGCTCGAAAGGGCTGATCCCGTGACCGCACCGCCGCCCGCCGCACCGCCGCCGCCCGCCGCACCGACGACCACCGCACCGACGACCGCCGCGGCCAAGGCGTCCGCCGGCTCCCGCGAGGAGCGCCGCCTCGGCTGGCTCCTGTGCGCCCCGGCCGTCCTCGTGATGGCGGCGGTCACGGCCTACCCGGTCGGCTACGCCGTCTACCTCTCGCTCCAGCGCTACGACCTGCGCTTCCCGCAGCACGCCCGCTTCGTCTGGTTCGACAACTACGCCGCCGTGCTGTCGAGTCCGTACTGGTGGCAGGCGCTGTGGGTGACGGTCGTGATCACCGTCGTCTCGGTGACGGTCGAGCTCGCGCTCGGCCTCGCGCTCGCCCTGGTGATGCACCGGACGGTCCTGTGGCGGGGCACCGTCCGCACCGCCGTCCTGGTGCCGTACGGCATCGTGACGGTCGTCGCCGCGTACTCGTGGCAGTACGCCTGGACGCCGGGCACCGGCTACCTGGCCGCCCTGCTCCCGGCGGGCAGCGCGCCGCTCACCGACCACTGGCAGGCGATCGGTCTGATCATCCTCGCGGAGGTGTGGAAGACGACGCCGTTCATGGCGCTCCTGCTGCTCGCGGGCCTCGCCCTGGTGCCCGAGGAGACGCTGCGCGCCGCCCAGGTGGACGGCGCGGGCCCGGCGCAGCGCCTGCGCCTCGTCGTCCTGCCGCTGATGAAGCCGGCGATCCTCGTGGCGCTGCTGTTCCGCACGCTCGACGCGTTCCGCGTCTTCGACGACATCTACGTGCTGACCGGCGGCTCCGACAACACCGGCTCGGTCTCGATCCTCGGCTACGACAACCTGTTCACCGCCCTCAACCTCGGCATCGGCTCGGCGATCTCGGTCCTCGTCTTCCTGTGCGTGGCGGCCATCGCCCTCGTCTTCGTCACGGTGTTCGGCGCGGCGGCGCCGGGCGCCGGGGAGGACCGCCGATGAACGCCGACACCCGCCGCTGGTCCGCGTGGACGATCGTCAACACCGTCGTCGTGCTCTACGCGCTGTTCCCGGTCTGGTGGATCGCCGCGCTCTCCTTCAAGGATCCGAGCACCCTCACCGACGGCGACTTCGTGCCCCGCCGCTGGACGCTGGAGAACTACCGCGGCATCTTCCGCACCTCCGAGTTCACCCGCGCGCTGCTCAACTCGGTCGGCATCGCCGTCATCGCGACCACCGTCGCCGTCGTGCTCGGCACCATGGCCGCCTACGCCGTCGCCCGGCTGCGCTTCCCCGGCAAGCGGCTGCTGATCGGCATGTCGCTGCTGATCGCGATGTTCCCGCCGATCTCGCTGGTGTCCCCGCTCTTCGACATCGAGCGCGTGCTGGGCCTGTTCGACACCTGGCCCGGTCTGATCATCCCGTACACGACCTTCTCGCTGCCGCTGGCGATCTACACCCTGTCCGCGTTCTTCCGGGAGATCCCGTGGGACCTGGAGAAGGCGGCCCGGGTCGACGGCGCCACGCCGTGGCAGGCGTTCCGGCTGGTCATCGCCCCGCTGGCGGCGCCCGGGGTGTTCACCACGGCGATCCTGGTCTTCATCTTCTGCTGGAACGACTTCCTGTTCGCGATCTCGCTCACCTCCACCCGCGCCGCGCGGACCGTCCCGGCGGCGATCGCGTTCTTCACCGGCAGCTCGCAGTTCCAGCAGCCGACCGGGTCGATCGCCGCGGCGGCCATGGTGATCACCGTCCCGATCGTGGTCTTCGTGCTGCTGTTCCAGCGGCGCATCGTGGCCGGCCTGACCGCCGGCGCAGTGAAGGGGTGACGGATGGCCGAGCTCGTCCTGGACGGACTCACCAAGCACTACCCGGACGGCGCGGTCGCCGTGCGGGGCGTCGATCTGACCATCGCGGACGGGGAGTTCGTGATCCTGGTCGGCCCGTCCGGGTGCGGCAAGTCCACCACCCTCAACATGATCGCGGGCCTGGAGGACATCACCGCGGGCACCCTGCGGATCGGCGGCCGGATCGTCAACGACCTCGCGCCGAAGGACCGGGACATCGCCATGGTGTTCCAGAGCTACGCCCTCTACCCGCACATGACGGTGCGCCAGAACATGGGCTTCGCCCTGCGGCTGGCCGGGGCGGACAAGGCGGAGATCGCCCGCAAGGTCGAGGAGGCCGCCCGCGTCCTCGACCTCACCGAGCACCTGGAGCGCCGCCCGGCGCAGCTCTCCGGCGGACAGCGCCAGCGGGTCGCGATGGGCCGGGCGATCGTCCGCGCGCCGAAGGCCTTCCTGATGGACGAGCCGCTGTCCAACCTGGACGCCCGGCTGCGGGTGCAGATGCGCACCCAGATCTCCCGCCTCCAGCGCCGCCTCGGCACCACGACGGTCTACGTCACCCACGACCAGGTCGAGGCGATGACGCTGGGCGACCGCGTCGTGGTGATGCGCGGCGGCGTCGTCCAGCAGGCCGGCCCACCGCAGGAGCTCTACGACCGCCCGGTGAACCTGTTCGTCGCCGGCTTCATCGGCTCGCCCGCCATGAACGTCCTGGACGCGACCCTGGAGGAGGGTGTGCTGCGCACCGCGCTGGGCGAGCTGCCCCTCGACGACCGGCTGCGGCGGCGGCTGGAGGAGGCCGACGCGCCGCGCCGGGTGGTCGTGGGCATCCGCCCCGAGCACTTCGAGGACGCGGCGCTGCTGGAGCAGCGGCGCGGCGGGCGGACGGTGACGGTGGGCGTCGAGGTGCTGGAGTCGGTCGGTTCGGACGTGTTCGTGCACTTCACCGCGCGGACCGGTGCCGGTTCGGGCTCCGACGGCGGCCCCGAGGTGGTGGCCCGGATCGGCACCGCCACGCGGGCCGCCGAGGGCCGCCCGCTGGAGCTGTGGGTGGACACCGCCCGGATGCACGTCTTCGACCCCGGCACGGGCGCCGCGCTCACCTCGGCGGCCCGCTGACCAGCGGCGCGGCCCGCCGAGGTGCCCGTCCGGCCGAATCGGGCGATCATGGGACGGACCCCGACGGGGCGGCCCCGCCCGAAAGGTGGACTGCGATGTTCCAGCTCCTGTGGATTCTGCTCATCGGCTTCGTCCTGGGCGTGCTGGCCAAGCTCATCCTGCGCGGGCCGCAGTCGATCCCGTGGTGGCTGACGATGCTGCTCGGTGCCGCCGGCGCCTGGCTCGGCAACGCGGTCTCCGGCTGGGTCGGCGTGCGCCACACGTCGGGCATCGACTGGATCCGGCACATCCTCCAACTGGCCTTCGCGGTGGCGCTGGTGGCCTTCGTCGCACCGGCCTGGTCCAAGTCCCGGCCGAACCGTTAGGCGCCTCGTCCGGCTCCCGGCCGAGCGGCCCTTCAGCCGACGTGCACGGCCGGGCGGCGGCCGCGGTCGGGCTCGGCCTCGCGCAGCACCTCGCGGGTGACCGGCGCGATCTCGCCCTGCCCGAGCAGGAAGAACCGCAGGAACTGGGCGAAGGGGTTGCCCTCCGTCCACTCGAAGTAGATGTGCGGCTGCTGCCCGGTCAGGTCC
The DNA here is from genome assembly GCF_042732955.1 of Kitasatospora sp. NPDC059747. Classification (NCBI taxonomy): domain Bacteria; kingdom Bacillati; phylum Actinomycetota; class Actinomycetes; order Kitasatosporales; family Streptomycetaceae; genus Kitasatospora; species Kitasatospora sp. NPDC059747. Next base: position 15,045 of record NZ_JBHWGV010000025.1, read on the forward strand.
CTGACCCGGAGCAGCAGCGCCGCCAGCGCGTTCGGCACGCTGGAGCTCTCCAGCGCGAGCACGCGGTAGCGCTCGTGCAGCACCTCGCCGTGGACGGTCAGTTCGGCCTCGAAGTCGGACGGGTCGAGCACGGTGACCTCGACGAAGACGAGGTCGTCCTCGGCCGGGATGTCGTTGTCGGCGCGGATCTGGCGGATCTTGTCCCGGTACTCGGCGAGGTCGCGGCTGTTCGGCTCGTTGGCGATCAGCCGCAGCGGCCGGTGGGTGTAGTCGCGCACGAAGCGCTCGGCCGTCTCGTCCAGGACGACGTCGGTGACGCGCAGTTCGAAGGCGCGCTTGAGCCGGGAGAGGAAGGAGACCAGCATGATCCCGGCGATGAAGCAGGCGCCGATCTTCACGCCGTCGGACCGTTCGACGACGTTGACGACCGTGGTGTAGAGGAAGACCGCGGCGATCACCGCGAAGATGACGGTCCAGCGCTTCTCCCTGGCCTTGCGGGCGGCGATGGTGACGGCGACGGCGGCGGAGCTGATCAGCACCAGCACGCCGGTCGCGTAGGCGCCGCCCTGCGCGTCGACGTTGGCGTCGAAGATCCAGGTCACGAGGAAGGCGATCAGGGTGAGCACGATGACCGTCGGCCGCACGGCGCGCGCCCAGTGCGGGGCCATGCCGTAGCGGGGCAGGTAGCGCGGCATGAGGTTCAGCAGCCCGGCCATCGCGGAGGCGCCGGCGAACCAGAGGATGGCGATGGTCGACAGGTCGTAGACGCTGCCGAAGGCGCTGCCCAGGTTCTCGTGGGCGAGGTAGGCGAGCGCCCGCCCGTTGGCCGGGCCGCCGGTCTTGAAGGCGTCCTTCGGGATGAGCAGCGTCGTGATGAGGCTCGTGGTGATGAGGAAGACGCTCATGATCACGGCCGCGGTGGTGAGCAGCTTGCGGGCGCCGCGGATCCGCCCGGTCGGCTTCTCCTCGGTGTCGTCCGGGTCGCCCTCGATGTGGGGCATCACGGCGACGCCGGTCTCGAACCCGGAGAGGCCGAGGGCGAGTTTGGGGAAGACGATGAGCGCCACGCCGATCATCGCGAAGGCGTTGCCGTGCTCGGCGGTGAGCCCGTCGGTCCAGTCGCCGAACACGTGCGGGGTCTTGAACAGGTGCCAGATGCCGTTGGCGACGACCACGACGTTGAGCGCGAGGTAGACGGCGACGAGCACGACGGCCAGGCCGATCGCCTCGCTGAAGCCCTTGAGGAACACCGCGCCGAGCAGGGCCACCAGGATCAGCGTGAGCAGCACCTGCTTGCCGGACAGGGCGCTGTGCAGGTGGGGGTTCTCGATCAGGTGCGCGGTGGCGTCGGCGGCCGACAGCGTGATGGTGATCATGAAGTCGGTGGCGGCGAAGCCGAGCAGCGTCAGCACGAAGAGCTTGCCCTGCCAGAACGACAGCAGCCGTTCCAGCATGGCGATCGAGCCCTCGCCGTGCGGGCTCTCGACGGCCACCCGGCGGTAGACCGGCAGCGCGCCGCAGAGGGTGACGAGCACCAGCACGACCGTCGCGACCGGCGAGAGCAGGCCGGCGGCGAGGGCCGCGATGCCGGGCTGGTAGCCGAGGGTGGAGAAGTAGTCGAGGCCGGTCAGGCACATGACGCGCCACCAGGCCGCGCCCTTCTCGTGCGGGGCCTGCGCGTGCGGCCCGGGGTGCTGCTTGGCCATGTCCGCCAGGCCTTCCAGCATCCAGGCCCGGAACCTCGTGCCGCGTGTCGGAGGGGCCACCCCCGGGTCGGCCGTACCCGACGAAACCACGTACACCCCTGTCCATGACTCGTGTCGATGTGTCGATGACGCGGCCGGGCCGCCACGGCTCCTGACCCCCTGGCCGCCGGGCGGACGGCCCGGTCAGGCTAAGGGACCGGATCGGCGCCGCAGGGGAACCGCGCGACCGGACGCGCCGGGGAGCCCCCGGACGGCCCTCTCCGGTGGCGCACGGGCGCGGGACGTGCGGCGAGGGCGCGCGAACCCGTCGCAAGCCCGGCGCGGCGGGTGCGAGACCATGACCGGAAAGAGTGAGGATGTGCGCGCGCCTTGACGCACGGGCGAGCGGGTAGAGAACACCGAGACGGGCAACCGGGAGGCCGACGTGGCGGACCAGCGGGCGGAACCGAGCCGACGAGGGGTCCTCGGTCTGGGCCTGATGGCCGCGGCCCTCACCTCCTGCGGCACCCATCACTCCGACGAACCCGCGAGCCCCGCGCCCTCCCCCGACCCCGCCGGCGCGACCCCGCAGCGGGCCGGCCTCAAGGACGACCACCAGCCCGAGCAGTCACTGCCCGGCAACGCCGACTGGGAGATCACCAACCCCGGCCCGGCCGGCGCCATCGAGGGCTTCGCCGACCGCGTCAGCGTCCTGCCCGGCGAACCCGTCGGCCTGCACGTCTCCACACCGGCCGCCGCGTTCACCGTGTCCGCCTACCGGATCGGCTGGTACGGCGGCGCCCGCGCCCGCCTGGTGTGGCGCCGCGAACACGTGCCGGGCGCCAAGCAGCCCGCGCCGCACGTGGACGGCACGACCCGCACCGTCCTCACCGGCTGGCAGCGCACCCTCGCCGTCGACACGGCCGGCTGGCCCGAGGGCGCGTACCTGCTGCGCCTGGACGCCGAGGACGGCTCCGGCCAGCGCTACGTCCCGCTCACCGTCCGCTCGGCCGTCACCGCCGGGCGGACCGTCGTGGTGAGCGCCCCGGCGACGTGGCAGGCCTACAACGAGTGGGGCGGGTACAGCCTCTACAACGGCCCGACCGGCGGCCTCGCCACCCGCTCGCTGAAGGTCGTCTTCGACCGCCCGTACGACTACGACCACGGCGCCGGGCTGTTCCTGGTCTACGAGGCGCCGCTGGTCTCCTTCGCCGAGCAGCTCGGCATCCCGCTCGCGTACACGACCGGGATCGACGTGGCCCGCGAGCCCGCGCTGCTGCGCGGCGCCACCGCCGTCCTGTCGCTCGGTCACGACGAGTACTGGTCCCCCGAGCAGCGCGCCAACGTCGTCGCGGCCCGGGACGCCGGCACCAACGTGGCCTTCCTGGGGGCGAACTGCTGCTTCCGCCGGGTCCGGTTCGAGCCCACCGACCTCGGGCCGGACCGCACGGTGGTCTGCTACAAGGACGCCTGGGCGAGCGACCCCGGGTACCAGGCGGGCGCACCGGCCACCACCGACTTCCGCACCGGCCCGGGCGCCGACCCGGAGAGCTCGATGCTCGGCGTCATCTACGACGGCTACCCCGTGGACGCGCCCTACGTCGTCGGCGCGCCCGACCACTGGGCGTTCGCGGGCACCGGCGTCGCCGCGGGCGCGTCCTTCCCGCACCTGGTCGGCGTCGAGTACGACAAGGTGGACACCGCCTTCCCCGTCCCGCACCCGATCGAGGTCATCGCCCACTCCCCCGTCGTCTGCGAGGGCCGCCGCTCGCACGCCGACACCGCCTACTACACCGTCCCGAGCGGCGCCGGGGTGTTCGCCACCGGGACGATGCGCTGGGTGGAGACGCTCGACGCGCGCGGCCCCGGGGGCACCGGCGCCGACCACGGCATCGACGCCAAGGCCGGCGACCTGGTGCGCAAGGTCACCGAGAACGTCCTGCGCGCCTTCGCCGCCGGCCCGGCCGGCCGCACCCACCCCGCGAGCGACAACCTCGCCGCCGTCTACGGCGGGAAGTAACCCCGGCGGTCCATCGCGGTCGAACCGACCTCCGACGCCGCCGCACCCGCCCGCCGGCCGGGGCCCCGGGGCCGGGCCGTCCCGCAGCACGGCTACACTCGCACGGTCCGATCAGCAGATCACGGACGCCCGTGAGGCGGGGCACGGGCTCCGGCCGGAGAGCGCGGGTAGGGAACAGAGCATGGTCGAGGCCTCCCCCAAGGTCGTTGTCGTCGTCCCCACGTACAACGAGCGGGAGAACCTTCCGGTCCTGGCGGGCCTGCTGGCACAGCTGCCGGTGCCGAACCTGCACCTGCTGGTGGTCGACGACAACTCCCCGGACGGCACCGGCGAGCTGGCCGACAAGCTGGCGGCCGGCGCGGACGGCCGGATCGGCGTCCTGCACCGCACCGAGAAGGACGGCCTCGGCCGCGCCTACCTCGCGGGCATGGCCCGCGCCCTCGACGAGGGCGCCGACGTCGTCGTGCAGATGGACGCCGACCTGTCGCACCCGGCCACGGCGATACCCGAGATGGTCCGGACCCTCCTCACCGGCGACACCGCCGTGGTGCTCGGCTCCCGCTACGTGCCCGGCGGCTCGACCGCCTCCGAGTGGCCGTGGCACCGCAAGGCCCTCTCCGCGTGGGCCAACTTCTACGTCAACACCATCCTCGGCCTCGGCGTCCGCGACGCCACCGCCGGCTTCAAGGCCTGGCGGGCGGACACGCTGCGGGCCATCGACCTGCCGACCGTCCAGAGCAACGGCTACTCGTTCCAGGTCGAGATGAACTACCGCGTCGTCAAGCGCGGCATGACGATCCGCGAGGTCCCGATCCGCTTCGAGGAACGCGTCGAGGGCGCGTCCAAGATGAGCGTCGGCGTCCAGGTCGAGTCCGCCCTCGCCCCCTGGAAGCTGCGCCTGGACCGCCGCAACCCCTGACGCGGCGGTTTCCCGACCCCGCAGCGGGCAACCGGGTGCCCTCCGGCGCGATCGGCGGTGTGAACACCGGCTGCGGGGAAAGAAGGGCCTCATGGCCATCCTCCCGGAGTCCCTCACGGCCGCCGTCCGCCGTGGCGCCCGAGAACCGTTCGTCGTCCAGACCGTCCGGGCGACCGTGGCGGCCACCCTGTCCTACGCGGTGGCGACGCGGCTGAGCAGCGAGCCGGCCCCGCTCACGGCGCCGCTCACCGCGCTCCTGGTGGTGCAGGTCACCGTCTACTCGACGCTCAAGACCAGCATCCGCCGGGTCAACTCGGTGGTCGTCGGCGTGCTCATCGCGATCGGGTTCAGCGCCGTGGTGGGGCTCTCCTGGTGGAGCCTCGGGCTGATCATCCTGGCCTCGCTGACGATCGGCCGCTTCGTCCGGGTCGAGGAGTTCGTCCAGGAGGTCGCGATCAGCGCGATGCTGATCCTCGGCGTCACCAAGCTCGCCTCCCAGGCCTGGGACCGGGTCCTGGAGACCCTGATCGGCGCCGCCGTCGGCCTCCTGTTCAACCTGCTGTTCGCACCGCCCGTCTGGGTCGACACCGCCGGCGCCTCGATCGAGGACCTCGCCCGGCGCGCCCGGCAGCTGCTCCTGGACATCGCCGAGGAGCTGGGCCGCCCCACCCCCGTCGCCGTCGCCGCCGAACGCCTCCACGAGGCCCGCCGCCTGGACCAGGCGATCGCCGAGGTCGACGCGGCCCTGCGCCAGGCCGAGGACAGCCTCCGCTTCAACCCCCGGATCAGCGAGGGACTCCTCTCCCGCCTGGTGCTGCGCACCGGTCTGGACACGCTGGAGATCTGCGTGGTGGTCATCCGCGTCCTGGCCCGCTCCCTGACCGACCTGGCCAAGCGCCGCGAGCCCGGCGAGCGCCTGTTCGAACCGGACGTCGCCGTGGCCCTGGAGGAACTGCTGGCCCACATCGGCGGCGCGATGGTCAGCTTCGCCGTCCTCGTCACAACCCAGGTGAGCCGCAACGCTGAGGAGGCCGAGCAACGCCTGGCCGCCGAACTCGCGGCCGCCTGGACCTGCCGGGAGAACGTCGCCCAGCTCCTCCTGCGCCAGGTCCGGGAGCACCCCGAGGCCTGGCAGCTGCACGGCGCGCTCCTGGCCGAGGTGGACCGCATCCTCGACGAGATGGACCTGGAGCACCGCGGCCGCCGCCTGATGGAGGAACTGGACCGCGCCTCCGTGGCCAACCGGGCCCGCTTCTCCCGCTTCGCCGGCCTCCGGAGGTGGCTCCGCGGCGAGCGCCCCCGCCCGGCCACGAGCACCGGGCGATAACCGCTAAGGCATGAGCCACGGTTGCTGCGGCAGCGGGTGGCCGGTTTCGAGGTAGGTCTTCAGGTTCGCGAGGACGGCCGACCAGCCCGCGGCGGCCTGCTCCGCCCCGGTCTCGTCGGCGAGGTCCTCGTGGGTCACGGTGAGGCGGGTGAGGTCCTGCCAGCCCTCGATCCCGAAGGTGACCCGGGACGGGCCGGCCGGGTCCGGGCTGTCCGGGGAGTACCAGGTGGTGACGAGGTGGTGGGGGCGGGTGGCGGCTTCCACGGTGCCGGTGACGTCGGCGGTGCCGGAGTCGTCCGTGCGCCGGTGTTCCCAGGGGGCGCCGGGGAGCCAGGTGGAGACGTTGCGGTGGCCCCAGTAGACGGCGGACTCGTCGGCGCTGGTGAGGGCGTGCCAGACCCGCTCGGGGGTGGCGTGCAGGTAGACGGTGGTGCGGACGGCGGCGGGGGTCATGGCGCCTCAGCCCTCGGCCGCGGCGAGCAGCGGCCGGATCTCGATCTTCCCCATGGACATCATCGCCGCCATCACCCGGCCGGCCTTGGCGCGGTCGGGGTCGGCGATCAGGTCCAGCAGGACGCGCGGGGTGATCTGCCAGGAGAAGCCGTAGCGGTCCTTGAGCCAGCCGCAGGGGCCCGCCTGGCCTCCGTCGGCGGTGAGCTTGGCCCAGAGCTCGTCGATCTCCTGCTGGTCGTCGCACTCCACCTGGAGCGAGACGGCCTCGGTGAAGGAGAACTGGGGCCCGCCGTTGAGGGCCGCGTACGGCCGGCCGTCGAGTTCGAACTCGACGGTCATGACCGAACCGGCGGGCGCCGGGCCGCCGTCGAGGTAGTGGGTGACGTTGGTGATGCGGGAGTCGCGGAAGAGCGACGTGTAGAAGGCGGCGGCCTCTTCGGCCTGCTGGTCGAACCAGAGGAAGGTGGTGATTTTCTGCATGGACCCGACGCTAGCGGCGGGGTCCGACGGTCCGGCCCCGGGGGGCCGCGGCGGGGCGGGCGGGGCGGGGGCCGCGGCGGGGGCGGGGGCGGGCGCCCCGCGCTGAGGTCGGGGGGGGGCGGGCGGGCGCGCCCCCCGGCGCCCCAACCCCCCCCCCCCCCCCCCCCCCCCGCCCGGCGTGAGGCGCCCCCCCCCCGGCGGGGGGCCACCGGTTCGGCGCCCCCGGCCGTGGCTCGGGTCGGGTCAGGTCGGGTCGGGTCAGTGCACCCAGCCCGCGTAGCGGCGGACGAAGCGCTGGCCGGTGTGGGCGGTGACGACGACGTCGTAGCGGCCCTGCTTGTCCAGCGGCCAGGCGATGTTGGCCTGCTTGCCGGGCTTGACCCACACCGTCTGCGCGGTGCCCGCGAAGTCGTTGGGCGCGGCGGTGAAGGCGACGTCGGTCAGCCCGTCGTTGGCCACCTGGAGCGTGAGCTTGACGTCGCCGCGCAGGTCGGCGGTGACGATCGGCACGCCGATGTCGTTCTGGCCGCCCTGCCCGTCGCGGACGACGGTGCCGGCGAAGCGGCGGACGAAGCCGTCCGGGCCGTGCACCGTGAAGTCGTAGCGGCCGTTGGTCGCCGCGGCGTCCCACACGTAGGTGGCGGTGGCGCCGGGGGCGACGGTGAACGGCGTGCCGGCGAACGGGAGGACGATGTTCGGGTAGACGGTGTACGGGAAGGCCACCGAACCGTCGTTGCTCATCGTGCAGGTGACCTTGCCGCTCCTGCGGTCCACCTCGGCGTCGGCCCACGGCTGGTAGGGCAGCGGGCGGTGCGGGCGGTCGCCGCGCTCCGGGACGGGCATCGACTGGGCGCCGACGGCCGGCAGGGCGACGCCGGGCAGCTTGGCGCCCGCGTCGGCCCTGGCCATCAGGGCGTTGGTGTCGGGCAGCTTCGGGATCGAGAAGTCCGGTGCGGCGAAGTCGAAGCAGCTCGTGAGGTCGCCGCAGACGGCCCGGCGCCACGCCGAGATGTTCGGCTCGGCGACCCCGGTGACGACCTCCATGAAGCGCAGCACCGAAGTGTGGTCGAAGACCTGGGAGTTGACCCAGCCGCCGCGCGACCACGGGGAGGCGACCCACAGCGGCACGCGGTTGCCGAGGCCGATCGCCCGGCCCTGGGTGAACTCCTCGGGCGTGCCGGCCTCGGGGGTGGGCGGGACCATGTGGTCGAAGTAGCCGTCGTTCTCGTCGTACATGACGAGGAAGACGGTGTGCTGCCACACCTCCGGGTTGGACATCAGCGACTGGAGCGCCATGTCGACCCAGTGCGCGCCGTAGGCAGGGCCGGCCGCCGGGTGCTCGGAGAAGAGGTAGGGCGCGACGAGCCAGGAGATCGTCGGGAGGGTGCCGTCCTTGCAGTGGCGGTCGAAGTCCGTCGGGTCGAACTTCGTCATCGCGTTGACGTACCGCGGGTCGTCCGCGGGGAAGTCGTGGAACTGCTTGAAGTAGGACAGCGCGTTGTCGTCGTAGTCGCCGGTGCGGTCGTCCTTGCTGGGGTTGTGGTAGACGCGCCAGCTGACGCCCGCCTTCTCCAGGCGCTCGGCGTAGGTGGTCCAGTCGGCGACGGGGTTGTCGGTGACCGGCGTGTTGTCGATCCAGGGACCGGTGGTGCCGTCGCGGCCGGGGCCGGCGGTACCGGTCCACAGGTAGAGGCGGTTGGGGTCGGTCGGCCCGGCGAGGGAGGTGAAGTAGGCGTCGCAGAGGGTGAACGCGTCGGCGAGGGCGTACTGGTAGGGGATGTCGTCCCGGGTGAAGTAGCCCATGGTGCGCTCGCCCTTGGCGGCGATCCACTTGTTCATCGCGCCGTTGTTGATCGCCTGGTGGCCGGTGGCCCAGTCGTGGGCGAGGCCGCCGGCGTTCTGCGCGTTGTACTTGGAGGTGTCCATCCGGTACGGCAGCATCGCGCCGCCGTCGCTGCGGCGGGCGTCGGGCTGGCGGAACACGTCGGTGCCGTCCGGGAACTGGAGCGCCTGCTTGTCGCCGTAGCCGCGGACGCCGTTGAGCGTTCCGAAGTAGTGGTCGAAGCTGCGGTTCTCCTGCATGAGGACGACGACGTGCCGGACGTCCTTGACGGTGCCGGTGGGCGCGTCGGCCCCGGCCGCGGGGGCGGCGTCGGCGGGGGTCGTCGCGAGGCCGGTGAGCGCGACGGCGCCGGCCGCCGCGGTGGCGCCGACGAAGGTGCGACGGGAAAGTTCGGACATGGCGGACCGGCCTCTCAGAGCTGGAAGGTGGCGACGGCGGCGGCGGTGTCGGAGGGCCACTCGTTGGCCGCGGTGTTCGGCTCGGGCTGCGGCCAGTCCGCCACGAGGGTGTGCGCCTCGACGAGCTTGAGCGCGCCCGCGTACTGCACGTAGTCGATGCGGTCCTGCGGCTCGGGCTTGGCACCGCGTTGCTTGCGGGTGGGCGACCAGGTGGCGGCCGGGACCTTGACCGGGTCCGGGCTCTCCTCGCGCAGGGTGTCGGTCAGCCCGGCGGCCTGGAACTCCTTGCTGACGGGCCAGTTGACGGCTCCGACGTTGCCGTGCGCGGCGGCGGTGGCGGCCGTCCAGTCCAGGTGGGAGGGCGAGGAGAGCGCGCCGGCGAGCACCACCGGAGTGTGCTTGGCGACGTCGGCCCGGACGGCCGCAGCCAGCGCCTTGGCCTGCTTGAGCCGGACGGAGGCGTTCTCGGCGGCCTCGGCCTGCGCGGCGGTGCGGCCGTCCTGGATGCCGTACGGGCCGTAGTCGCTCTCGTCGAGGTGCGCGGCCCAGAAGCGGAGGGTCCGTCCGCCGGGCAGCCGCACGGTCGCCGCGGCGGCGGGCAGGTCGGCGGTCACCGGGGTGACGTCGGCCAGCGGGTGGCGGCTGAGGATGCCCACGCTGCCGGGGCTCTGGTAGGCGTACCAGCCGAGCGCGGTGGCGAGGGTCTGCGCCTGGGTACCGGCCGTCTCCTGGAGCGCCACGACGTCGAGGCCCTGGGCGAGCACCACGCGCACCTGCTTCTCCAGCGCGTCGGTGTAGCCGCTGCCGGCGTCGTGCAGGTTCCAGCTCGCGGTCTTCAGGCGCAGCGGCCCGGCCGGGTCGGCGACCGGGACCAGCACGGTGATCGTGTCGGTCGCGCCCGCGCTGTCCTTGACGCCGACGACGACGATCTCCGGGTTCGGGCCGGCCTTGGGGGCGGTGCCGGTGAGGGTGCCGTCCGCGCTGACCGAGGCCCAGGCCGCGCCGCCGGCCTTGCGGAAGGTCGCGGTGCCCGCCGGGTTGCCGGCCGGGCGCGACCACAGGCCGCCGAGCTTGACGGACACCGCGGCGCCGGGGGCGACGGGGGCGGTGGTCAGCGAGTCCACGGCGGCGTGCGGGCGCACGACGGCGGGCCTGGGGCGGAAGCTGAACGGCTCGGTCTGGGCGAGGACGCCGTAGCCGTCCTTGGCCAGCAGGTAGGCGGTGTACGGGCCGCCGGTGAGCGCCGAGGTGTCGAGCTGGAGGTCGCCGGAGCCGCCCGGGGTGTACTTCCACAGCAGGGAGGATCCGGTGCCGGGCTTGCGGCTGCCGTCGTAGATGCCGACCCAGTTCTTGGCGTCGGGGGCGTCGGTGGTCCAGTGGAAGGTGAGCCGGTCGCCTTCGGTCGGGTTGGCGGGTGCGGTGAGGTTCAGGGCGCTGCCTGCGGCCACGGTTGTCCTGTCCGCCGCCGGGGAGGCCGGGCCCGCCCGGAGTCGCCGGGGATCGTCGGGATCACCGGGTTCGGCGGGGCCGGTTCCGCGCGCGGCTGGTCACGGAGGCTGAGGGGGGAGCCACAGTTGGCTGTACAACTGTGGGCGCCCTCATTCACCCGAAGGCCAGCGACCGGAACGTGAACGACGCGTGACGCACCATCGGGAGGTTCGGGAACTCCGGGACTTGCGGGTGTTCGAGCGGCCTTCGGAGGATCTGCCCGGATTCCCCCGATACAGCCCCTGACCTGCGGCGATCCCGGCGGTATTCCACTGGCGGAGGCCCCGGCCGCCCCACTAGGCTCGGCGCGCCCGCCCCGCTCGGGGCGACGGCCCGACCGACCGGAGCGCGACGTACGCGCCCGGCGGCCCCCAGGAGTGGACCGATTCTGATGATGTGTGCGGTGTGCGGGGCTCGCCCTGCGGCGATCCCGAACCGGCGCTGCCTGAGCTGCGCCGAGGCCGACCCGACGTGGCCGAGGGCGTACCGCTCGCCCGTCGTACCGGCGATCCTCGCCTACGTGGCACTGGCCTTCAACATCCTGCTGGCCGTCCTCGCCGTCGGCGCCGACGTCACCGCCCTGGTCTTCTACTCCCTTGCGCAGGACCCGGGTTCGGACGTCTCGCTCGGCGACTTCGACACGCTGGAGAGCCTGGCCAAGGGGCTGGACGGGGTCGCCTTCCTGCTCCTCGCCCTGGGCGCGACCGCGTTCATCACCTGGTTCTACCGCGTGCGGCGGAACGCCGGCCTCTTCCTGCCGCTCGGCCACCGGCGCGGCACGGGTTGGACGATCGGCGCCTGGATCACGCCGATCGTCCAGTTCTGGTTCCCGCAGCAGCTCATGGCCGACAGCTGGGACGCGAGTGCGCCGGTGGACCGGGACGGCCGGCGCCGGCCGGTCGGGCACGGGCTGGTCTCGGCCTGGTGGACGGCGTGGCTCGTCTCGCTGCTCCTCTCCCGCATCGCCGACGATCTGGCCGGCCACTCCTTCGGCACGGTCGACCCGCAGGCCCTGCTCGTGGTCGACTCCGCCGCCGGGACGGTCCGCGCCGCGGCGGCCGTGCTGGCGATCCTCGTGGTGCGGCGGCTGACGGCGATGCAGGAGGAGCGGCGGGCGATGGTGAGTCCGTACGCGGCCGCGGCGGACGCCTCGGAGTTCGCGTTCGGGATCGGGCCGGTCGAGGAGGTCGTGACTCCCGCGGACGGCGCGAGGCCGACGGACGGCCTAAGGCCGACCGACGACGCGAGGCCGACGGACGCCGTCGGCGGGCACTGAGCCCGGAGACGGCGGCGGGCCCCGCCGGGCGGAGGCACCCCACCCCGCCCCCCCCCCACAGGCGAGGGGGCGCGGGGGGGGGGGGGGCGCAGGCCCCACGCGGGGGGCCCCGCTGG
>NZ_JBHWGV010000025.1:27059-45073 GCF_042732955.1 Kitasatospora sp. NPDC059747
GCGCGGCCCCGGCCCCGCAACCCCCCCCCGCCCGCGGCGCGCCCGCCGCCCGCCGCGGGGGGGCCCGGCGCCGGGCGCCGGGGGCGCCCCGGCAGGGGATCGACTCCCCTGCCGGGCCCCCGTCCTGGCGTCAGGGCCGCAGGGTGGGGGCGGTCACGATCGCCTTCAGGTGGTCCAGGTCGAGCGCGGGGTCGCCGGGCCGGTAGGTGTAGGCGTTCTCGCCGTTCCACTCCGAGATCCGCACCTGGCCGCCGTCCGGCGTGTGCACCGCGGCCGTCCAGTGCAGGATCGGGTTCGTCGCGGTCTTGCCGTTGCCGAAGCGGTTCGTGACGACGAGCGTCCCGTCGGGCTGCTTCTCCCGGACCTCCAGCGGGGTCGGCAGGTTGTCGTCCATCGACCTGAGGTCGTCCTGGCCCCGCTTGGACGGTGCGTCCCCGCCGACCATCAGCATGCTCGTGCGGCCGTCGACGGTGACGGTCAGCACGCCGTGTTCCGGGTCCTGGCCCTCGACCTTCGCGCCGGCGGGCAGCAGCGGGACCACCTTCGCGAGCAGGTCCGCGTTCGACGGGGCGCTCGCGGACGGGGTCGGCGCCGGGGCGGCGCCCGGTGCCGGCGCGTCCTTGACCGGGCTGAGCGCGGCGAACACCCGGAACCACTCCATCGAGCACACCAGGGCGGTCAGTTGGGCGTCGTTCAGCGGCGGGTCCGGGCGGTTCGCCGTGGCGGGCTGCCCGTTGTACTCGATGACCTGGATCCGGTTGCCGTCCGGGCGCGCCAGGGTGGCCCGCCACTCCCGTCCGCCCGGGGTGGTGGTCGTGCGCAGCTTGTCGATCGCGATCGCGGCTCCGTCGGGCCGGACGGTGCGCCGGCAGGAGTCCTGCGGCGTCTGGAACGGGTCCATGCAGACCGCTCCCGCCTCGGGCCGCAGGTTCGTCCGGTCCACGAAGGCCTCGATGATGCTCGCCCCCGCCCCGTCGTCGAACAGCAGGGTGACCGCGGTCTGGTGTCCGTGGAGCATCGTCGTCGGATCGCCGCCTCCGAGCGGCGTGACGGTGCCCTTCGGCAGCAGGCCGCCGACCAGCGCGACCAGTTCGTGCGCCGACATCGGCTGCTCCGGCGCCGGGTCGGCGGGCCCGACCGCGCCGCGGGACGCCCCCCGGTCGACCGCCGCGAAACCGCCCACCCCGGCCAGCACCAGCACCGCGAGGGCGCTCGCGGCGACCGCGCGCCGGCGGCGGCGCCAACGGCGGCCGCGCTGCTCGGCGACGGCGGCCAGGGTGTGCTGCACCGGCTCGGGGGCCAGTTCGGCGGCACCGCGCAGGGCGCGGGCGAAACCGTCCTCGAACATGTCGTCAGTGGGCATGGCGCAGCACCGCCTTCTCGGAGGAGGGGTTGGGTCCGCCGGTTCCGTTCGCACTTCTCGTCGTACCGGTGCCGGCCGTGTCCGTGGATCCGCCGAGGACGGCGTCGATGTCGTCGCCCAGGACTCCGCGCAGGCGGGCGAGGGCCCGGCGGCAGCGCGCGCGGACGACGGTGCCGCTCAGCCGAAGCGCGGCGGCCGTCTCCTCGACGCTGCGGTCCTCCCAGAAGCGCAGCACCAGCACGGCGCGGTCCGACGCCGGGAGTTCGGCGAGGGCGCGCAGCAGCGTCAGCCGCAGCGCCGGGTCCGGGTCCTGCACGCCGACCTCGGGGAACTCGTCGGTGACGCGCTCGGAGGCGCTGCGCTTGCGGCGGTACGACAGGAACGTGTTGACCAGGACGGTCTGCGCGTAGCCGCTGGGGTTGTCCAGCCGGGAGATCTTCCGCCACTTGACGAAGATCCGGCCGAGCGCCTCCTGCACGAGGTCCTCGGCGAGGTGGACGTCACCGCCGGTGAGGAGGAAGGCGGTCCGGTGGAGGTGCCGGGCGCGGGAGGCGACGAAGTCCGGGAAGTCCGGCCGGGGTGGCTCGGCCGGGGCGTCCGGATTCGATGATTGATCCATACCTTGGTAACGCGGTGGGGGCCGAGGCGTGTGACAGCATGATCGTCAGACGATCGTACGGATGTGCGTGCACCCCGAAGTGCGCACACATCCGTACGTCCGGGCCAGGGGTCGGGCCGGGGTCGGGCCGGGGGTCAGGTCACGGTTCAGGCCGGGGACGGGCCGGGGCTCAGGCCAGGGCGAGGAACAGCTTCTCCAGCTCCGCCTCGGTCATCGGCGCACCGTCCTCGTCGGCCGCCGCCATGCACTGGCGCATACCGCTGGCGACGATCTTGAACCCGGCCCGGTCGAGGGCCCGGGACACCGCGGCGAGCTGGGTCACGACGTCCTTGCAGTCGCGGCCCGCCTCGATCATCGCGATCACACCGGCCAGCTGGCCCTGCGCGCGACGCAGCCGGTTCAGGACCGCGCCGACCGCCTCCTCGTCCACCTGCATGTCCGGGCCACCTTTCACGTCGGCTGTCGACTGGCCAGTGTACCCGGTGGGGTATCCGGGCCGGGGCCCCGGCCGGCCACCGCCCTCAGCGCCTCGCCAGGCGCCGCTCGCCGCCGGCACCGGTCGCGTACGGGAGTTCGTAGTGCGCGAAGACGGCGGGCTCGTCGACGGCGGGCAGGACGTCGTCCGTGCCGATCGCGGGCGCCTGCTTGACGACGCTCTTCGGGAACGCGACCTTGACGTAGCCCGGTCCGACCACGGCCCCGTCCAGCGGGACGAAGACCAGCCGGCGCCCGGACATCACGCCGACCGTCACGGTCGCGAAGAAGGGCTCGTCGGTGGACGTCTCCACGTACACGGACTCCAGCGAGCCGATCCGGCCGCCCTTCTCGTCCACGACCGCCTGGCCGCGCCACTCCCGGATGTCCGCCATGCCGATCACCATGACCCGTCCGCCTTCCCGTCGACGACCTGGGACTCCCATCCTCCGCCGGAAGCCCCGGCTACGCCCGACGAGCGATCCGCTCACCCGAGCGGGTGACAGCACGGGCATGGAGTCGGCGACGGGAGCAACACGGGGAGCACGGGCGATCGGTGCTCGCACGACCACCGGCCCTGAGCGCGGGACCACCTACCGCCGGGCCCAGTCCGGGGCCCAGGTGGCGCCCTCGGGGCGGGCGTCCGGAATGGCGGCGAGGTGGGTGCGGAGCGCCCGCAGGGCGGGGTGCGGGTTGTCGCGGTGCCAGATCAGCGAGTGCGGGTAGACCGGGACCGGGTCGTGCACCGGGACGCGGCGCAGGTCGTGGCCGGCGGGCCAGACCAGGCGGGTGCGGGCTCCGGCCAGGGTGGCCAGGCCCGGGGTGTCGGCGATGACGTCGAGCAGCGCGTCGGAGCCGAAGTTGGGGCCGGTGCCCTCAATCGTGAGCCCGAACGCGGCGCAGAGGTCGTCGTAGTAGGCGCCCCACTCGGTGCCGGGCGCGCTGCCGGGGATCCAGATGCGGTGGCCGGCGAGCCCGGCGAGCGTCACCGAGCGGGCGTTCGCGAGGGCGTGGCCCGGGCCGGTGAGCAGGTCGTGGGGCTCGTCGAGGACGTGCGCCGTCGCGATCTCCTCGGGCAGCTCCCGGCCGGGGGCGAGGACGGCGCGGAAGGAGGCGTCGATCGTCCCGGCCAGGAGCGCGGCGACGGCGTCGTCGGCGGTGTGCAGGTGCACCACGTCGAGCTCGACGTCCGGGTGGGCGCGGTGGAAGTCCCGCAGCAGTCCCGACGGGGCGATCCGGGAGGCGATCACGTCGACGCGCAGCGCGCGGCTGCCCGGCCGCACCGAGGCGGCGGCCCGCTCCGCGACGCGCAGGAGCTCGCGGGCGTGGGGCAGGAACGCCTGTCCGTCGATGGTGAGTTCGGCGCCGCGCGGGGTCCGGTGGAACAGCCGCACCCCGAGGTCCTGCTCCAGCGCGGCGACGCGCTTCGAGACGGCCTGCTGGGTGACGGCCAGCTCGGCGGCGGCGTCCTGGAAGCTGCCCGCCGTGGCCGCGGCCACGAAGGTCCGTACGGCGTTGAGGTCCATGCCGCGAAGCCTAAGGGCACAACGGATGGTTGTACGGTGCCGGGCCCGCGGTTGTTTGATCCCTGGTGGGGCGGGCCGGTTTGATGCTCCCGGTCGCCATTCGGTTGTACCGCCGGTGGTTCCGGTCCGAGAGGGGTGCGCGGGGGATGTGGGGCAGGAAGTCCTTGGGCGGGCAGTCCTTGAACGGGCAGTCCTTGAGCGGGCGGTCCTTGAGCGCGAAGGCGCCGGGGAGGCAGTCGCTCGGGAGGGCGTTCGGCTGGCTCTGGGCCGCGTACGGCACGAGCGCGATGGGCACCCGGCTGGCATTCGGGGCGTTCCCGTTCATCGCCGTCCACCTGCTGCACGCCGGGGCGTCGGCCGTCGCCGGGCTCGCGGCGGCGGGCGCGGCGGTCGGCGCGGTCGTGGCCGTGCCGCTCGGGCCGTGGGTGGAGTTCCGGCGCAAGCGGCCGGTCATGATCGGGATGGACCTGCTCCGCTGCGCGGCGCTCCTGAGCATCCCCGCCGCCCACGCGCTCGGGTGGCTCGGTTTCGGCCAATTGCTGGCGGTGTCGGTGGCCGTCGCGGCGGCGGACATCACCTTCGGGGCGGCCTCCGGCGCGTACCTCAAGAGCATCGTCCCGCCGGAGGGGCTGCTGGCCGCCAACGCCCGCTTCGAGTCGACGATGTGGACGACGACCGTCCTCGGGCCGCCGCTCGGGGGCGCGGCGGTCGGGCTGCTCGGCCCGGTCGCGACCGTCGCGGCGGACGCGGTCAGCTACCTGCTCTCGGCCCTCGGCATCCGGGCCATCGGCGGCCGGGAGGCGCGGCCCCCGCGCGGCGGCTCCGCGCGCCTGCGAGCCGGGGAGCTGCTCCAGGGCTGGCGGTTCGTGCTCGCCGATCCGGAGCTGCGGCCGCTGTTCCTCAACACCGTGCTGGTGAACGCCCTGATCATGGCCACCGAGCCGGTGCTCACCGTCCTGCTGCTCGGGCCGCTCGGGTTCGCGCCGTGGCAGTACGGCCTCACCTTCGCCGTCCCGTGCCTCGGCGGGCTGGTCGGCTCCCGGCTGTCCGGGCCGCTGGTCGCCCGGTTCGGGCGGCGCCGGGTCCTGCTGGTCTCCGGGACGCTGCGGGCGTGCTGGCTGCCGGGGCTGGTCCTCGTCGGTCCCGGCGGGCCCGGGATGCTGCTGGTGATGGCCGTGGAGTTCGGGATGATCCTCTGCATCGGGGTGTTCAACCCGGTGTACTCCACCCACCGGCTGGAGCGGGTCGCGCCGGATCGGGCCGCCCGCGTGCTCACCGCGTGGTCGGTGAGCGCCAAGGCCGCGACGGCCGTGCTCACCGCGCTGTGGGGCGCGCTCGCGGGGGTGACCGGTCCGCGGGCCGCGCTCGGCCTCGCCGGGCTGTGCCTGCTCGCGACCCCGTTGCTGCTCCCCCGGCGCGGGCGGGCGGCGGAGCCCGTACCGGCGGCGTCGGCGGTTTCGGGAGCTTCGGGAGCTTCGGGGGCTTCGGGGGCTTCGGGGGTCTGAAGGCTGCTCCGGCGGGTGGTGCCGGGTCGTGCTGTCGGGGGCCTGGGTACCGGTCCGATGGTGGTGCCTGCTCCAGGGTAATTGGGGGGCTGGCCCTATCGCCCCGGGCTTGGCGGCGCGACTACCGTCCCTCGTGTACGGAATTTCGGACGACAGGGGGGTTGGACATGGGGTCGCAGCACCGGTACGTCGGGGCGGTCGTGGTCGCCGGGGCGGCCGCACTGGCCGTCGCGGCTCTCGGCGGCTGCTCGCCGACGAAGAGCAGCTTCCAGGACGACGCGACGGTCTCCGACCGGATCACCGCCGTCCGACTGGACACCGACGCGGGGAACGTCACCGTGGAGGGCAGGCCGGGGGCCACGCAGGTGTCGGTCCACCGGTCCGTCGAGTACGGGCACGGCAAGCCCGACGGCACCACGCGGGTGGAGAACGGCACGCTGGTGCTCGGCGGCTGCGGGGACGACTGCTCGGTCGGCTACACGGTCGAGGCCCCGGCCGGGCTGCCGATCAGCGGCCGGACGTCGGCCGGGGAGATCCGGCTCTCCCGGGTCGGCGAGGTCGCCGTGCACACGAGCGCCGGCGGCATCACGCTCGACGACGTCGGCGGGCCGGTCGACGTCCACACCTCCAGCGGCAGCATCGTGGGCACCACCCTGCGGGGCGAGCGGATCCAGGCCCGCACCAGCAACGGCGACATCCGGCTGACCCCGGCCACCGCGCAGGACATCACGGCCAGAACGTCCAACGGCGCCATCACGGTGACGGTCCCGGCCGCCGCCTACCACGTGAGCACGTCGACGAGCCACGGGAACATACGCGTCGGGGTCGGGGACGACCCCGGCGGGCGCTACCGGCTCGACCTCACGACGTCCAACGGCGACATCACCGCGGCAACGGGCTGAGGAGTCCCCCGGCGACGGGAGCCTCCGCGGCACCGAGGAACTCCTCGACCAGGCCGACGAACCGCTCCGGCTCCTCCACCCACATCCGGTGGCCGGAGCGGGCCAGCACCTCCAGCCGAGCCCGGGGGTGGCAGGCGGCCACGGCCCGGGCCGGGTTGGTGCCGATCATGCCGTCGAACGCACCGGCCAGGACCAGGACGGGCGTCGCGGCGGCGGCGAAGCGGGCCAGCCGGTCGCGGAGTTCCTCCGGGGCGGCGGAGCCGGCGTAGAAGGCCTCGCGGTACCACGGCAGCGAACAGGCGTGCTCCGGGCGGTACTCGGCGGCGGTGTCCGCGGTCCAGGTGTGCCAGAAGAAGGGCAGGATGCGGCGCTGCAGCGCCGCCGCTCCGGCGGCGCCCGCACCGCCCTCGGCGAGCAGGCGGTCGGCCTCGGCGGCGTCCGCGTACCAGGGCTCGCCGGAGCGCGAGGCCCGCAGGGCCGCCAGTTCGGCCTCGTCGGCCTCGCGCGCCGCCCGGCCGACGGGTGCGGCGAGCACGGCCCGGCGGACACGGTCGGGGTGGGCGGCCAGGTACTCCTGCGCGGTGAGGCAGCCCGCCGAGTGGGCGAGCAGGTCGATCCGTTCCAGGCCGAGGTGCCGGCGCAAGGCCTCGACGTCACGCGCCTGGTGGACGAAGGACACGGTGTCCCGGTCCGCCGGTACGTCGGAGTGCCCGGTCCCGCGCGGGTGCACGAGCACCAGGGTGCGCCGCCGGCCGAGGCCTCCGAGGTCGCCGAGGTACCCCGGGGCCATCCCGGGCCCGCCGGGCAGGACGACCAACGGCTCGCCCCGGCCCGCACGTTGGCAGCTGATCCGGGACCCGTCGTAGGAGGTGTACGAGAGGAAGGTCGACATACGGCAAACGATCACACGCCGGGGCCGCGGCCGTCCCCGCGTTCCACATATTGGTCCAGACCAGTAGGCGGCCAAGGGCTGGTGACGGACCTTCAGAGCCAGCCTCGCTCCTTGGCGCGGAGACCGGCCTCGAACCGGCTGCGCGCGCCGAGGCGGGCCATCAGGGCGGCGGTGTTGCGGCGGACGGTGCGGACGGAGAGGGCCAGCCGGTTGGCCACCGCCTCGTCGGTCAGGCCCTGGCTGAGGAGGTCGAGCAGACCGCGCTCGTGACGGGTGAGTTCGTCGCTGCGTGTGCCCGGCACGGCCTCGCCCCCGGCGACGCCGGCAGCGCCACCGGGGGCGACCAGCGGCTCGGCCGTCTCCCAGACGGCCTCGAACAGGGCCCGCAGCGCGGCGACCACACCGGGGGCGGTGATCAGGACGGCGTCCAGGCAGTCCGGGTCCAGCGTCGCCGGGACTATCGCCGCCGTCCGGTCGAAGACCAGCATCCGGCGCAGCGGCGTGACCGGGACGGTGCGGATCTCGGCGCCGTGCGCGGTCAGGACCCGGGCGTAGGCGAGGCTCGGCTCGTGCCGGCGCACGCTGTCCGGGTACACCGAGCGCATCCGGATGCCGCGCGCGAGACCTTCGAGGGTGAGCCCCAGTGCGTTGGTGGTCGCGACGGCGCCGCTGGTCCGGGTCTGGAACGAGATCGTCTCGAACCGGTTCCCGCGGGCGAGTTGTTCGATCCGGGCGACGACGGTGTCCTGGCCGATCAGCCGCTCGGTGTCGCGGTGGCGGATGCCCGGTTCGGCCATGGCGTACTCGGTGAGGAGCCGGGTGACGGTCGTCCGGGTGCGGTCGAACTCCGCCTGCTGGGCGAGGAGTCGGGCCTCCTGGCGGGCCAGCAGCGCGCGCAGGCCCTCGCTGGGGTCGGCGAGGCACAGCGGGCCGGGCTCCGCCGGGTCGGCGCAGCCGGTCGCGGAGCCCGCGGGCGGCGAGACGGCGGGCAGCGCGGTGAGTGGCTCGCTCGGTGGCCGGGCGGGCGACTCTGCGGACGATGCGGCCGGTGGGTCGGCTGGCGGATCGGCCGGCGGATCGGCCGACGGCCATGCGATCGGTTCCGGCCGTGTCCGGATGGACGGCCTGAGCAGCCCCGCCGCGACGAGCCGGTCCAGTGCGTCCCCGACCTGCCCGGCCGTCAGGCCCAGCCGCGCGGCGATCTCGGCGTGGTGCGTCACGCCCTCACCCAGCATCAGTCCGTACACGGCCCCGGCGTCCCGCCCGAGGCCCAAGCCCTCGTACACCCTCTGACCTCCCCCGATGTCCCCCGCTGGCGCGATCCTGCCACTGGCCGGATGCTGCCCGCCGGCGATCTTCCCACAGCACGCCACGGGCCGTCAGACTCTCGTCCGCCGCCAACCGCACCCTGGCGCGGCACGCCCGAAGGCCGTAGGAGGAAGTCCCATGTCCCAGCCCGCCTCAAGCCCCGCCCCCAGGCCCGGACGCGCCCTCCGGGTGCTGCTGGACTGGGGGCCGACGCTGCTGTTCAACATCCTCGCGCCGGTGCTGACGTTCAACGCGCTCAGCGGGCACGGCACGTCGGACGTCAACGCCCTGCTGATCTCCTCGGCCTGGCCGGTCGCCGACCTCGGCGTGTACTTCCTGCTGCACCGCAGGCTCGACGAGTTCGGGATCTTCACCCTGGTCACGCTCGTCCTCGGGGCGCTCAGCGCGCTCGCGTACAACACCACCGAGCTGATCTTCATCAAGGACTCCGCGCTGACCGGTCTGATCGGCCTCGGCTTCCTCGCCACGCTGTTCGCGCCGCGCCCGGCGATGTTCTACTTCGGCCGCAAGTTCGCCGCCGGCGGCACCGCCGAGGGCGTCGAGCGCTGGAACGGCCTGTGGGTGCACGAGGGCTTCCGGCGGGGCCAGCGGCTGCTGACGGTCATCTGGGGCGTCGCGTTCGTCGTGGAGTCGGCGCTGCGGATCGCGCTGACCTACGTGCTCTCGACCAAGGCCATGGTCACCGTGAGCAGCGTCATGCCGTGGGTGTTCCTCGGCGGCCTGATCTTCTTCACCATCACCTGGGGCCGCCGCCGCCAGGCCCGGATGCAGGAGGCCCTGGGCCTGTCGGACGACCGGATGCCCGCCCCGCCTACCGCCTGAGTCGCCCGGCCGCCGTGGCGCGCTGGTGCTCGGCGTACCGGCGGAGCACCGGCTGGAGGTAGTCGACCTGCGGGCCGGCCAGTGCGGCGGCCTCCTCGGGCGTGGCGATGAGGGCCATCCCGTCGAACTCCGGCTCGACGCCGCGCGAGCGCTCGTCGGCGAGCATCGCCTCGAAGTCCTCGCGCAGCGCGACGGCCGAGCGCGGCGGGGCCAGGTAGAGGACGCCGACGTTGCCGTTGGTGGTGTGGACGACGATCCACCGGCTCAGCGCCCCGGGGTCCGTGTCGCCGCCCGTCTCCTCCAGGAGTTCACGGGCGGCGTGGCGCTGGAGGGCCGGTTCGTCGAGGAGGTCGTCGCCGGTCGGCGGTTCGACGTTGCCACCGGGCAGGCCCCAGCGGCCGGGGTGCGCGGTCGGCCCCGCCATCCGGCCGACCAGCACGCGGCCGTCGTCGGCCGGCTGGACGACGGCGACGAACAGGGCCGGCAGCCAGCCGGTCGCACCGGGCACCCGGCGCAGGACGAACTGCCGGTAGGTGGTGCGGGCCCAGCCGAGTTCGAGGTCCTGCGGACCGTCCGGCCGCAGGCCCGCGCAGACGGCGACCGGGCCGTCGAAGAACGTCGGGTTGGCCCGCACCGCCTCGGCCCAGGCGCGGTCCATCGCCGTCCGCTCCTCCGGTGTGAGGTCGGGGGCGGCGGTCTCGACGAGGCGGATCCCGGTGGGCGCCAGGATCTCGACCTCGGCGGGGGCGGGCTGTCGTTCGGTCACGCGGCACATGCTGGCACAGGCCGTGCCACCAGGCCGAACCCGGCGTGGAGCGCATGCGGCCGATCACCGCGCCCGCCCGGTGATCGGCGCGCGAACCGGCGCGGTGCGACGGGCCCGCACGGGCGCAGCGCAGACGCACACCGCCCGGCGCGGCGCATACACATCACGCCCGGCGCACGCGGCGCCCGCTCCGCGCGCACCCCCACCGAGCGCCGGTCCCGCTTTCCCCCGACCCGATCCATACGGCACCCTGATGCCGCCCGCCTTGCCCGCCCGCGCAACGCTTTGCCACCGTGGTGAGGTGAGCGCGGCGGAACGGGGTGGACGCATGAACGGGCTCGGCGAGCGGACGGCCCCGGTCGTCGACCCCACGGACACCCCGCGGATCACGATCCTCGACGGGCGGTACCAGCTGGCCGTCCACGGCCTGGCACGGGCGGACGACGCGTTCGCCGTCGCGTACTCGGTGACCCCGCCCATGCCCGGCGACCTGCACATCCCCTCCCCCGTCGCCTCCCGGCTGTCCCTCCGCCTGGAAGCCGACGACGACCTCGGCCACCGCTACACCGGCACGGGCGGCGCCCACGGCCTGAGCGCCGACGGGCTGCGCACGGAGGGGACGGTCTCCGGGCAGCCCGCCGTCGCCGCGGAGGCCGCGGAGCTCAGGGTGCGGCTGGTCTTCCGCCGCGGCCCGGAGGAGTACGCCTACCGGCTCGCGTTCCCGCTCCCACTCCCGCCGGAGGCCTGAGCGGCGGCCGAGACCCGGCCCGCATCACGCCGAAGGCCAACACCCTTTGTCAGAGGGCGACTTGGGTCTCGGCACGCTCACGGATGTACTCGTCCGGGTGCGTTCTGGCGATCTCCACCGCGCGCTCCACGAGCGGGTGCAGCTCGGCCGGGTACGCGCGCGGGACGAGCGGCAGCCCGGGGAGGATGCTGCGGCGGACGTCCTGGTCCTCATTGGCGACGAACTCCCGCAGCGCGGCCTCGTGCCACGCGTTGCGCACGCTCGCGCCGTCGTCCGGGTCGGTCCAGCGGTCGCCGGCCGAGAGCGCCGTCCAGTACCAGGCCCGCGCCGCGCCCGCGCGCTCCTCGTCCGTGCCGGTCCGCAGCCGGGCGAGCAGCGCCATCCGGACCCGGCGCCGGCCGAAGCCCGTCAGGGCGGGCTCGACGAACCGCCGGTTGAAGCTCGGGTTCGGGTCGTAGACCGCGGCGTTCAGCAGCGCCTCGAAGTACTCCTCGGGGAGTTCGGCCCGTCCGGCGAGCGCCTTGTGGACCTCCCAGCGCCCCGCGTCCGTGAAGTCCGCCCCCGGCGCGACCTCGATGTCGAGCAGTCGGAGCAGGTCGGCCAGACGTTCCTCGAACGCGCGTGATCCGCGCCTCGCGCTCCCCGGCCACGGCCGGAGACCCCGCACCTCGCCCGCCGTTTCGTTCGCTTCCACGAGCCCCTCCTCATTCTGAGTCACCGGCACACTACTCGCTGCACATCCGTTCGGAGGGTGTTTTCGCGCAGGCCGGGGGCCCGATCGGCGCCGCCGGACCGGGATTGACGAGCCCTCACCCCTTCCATCACCCTTCCACTAATCGAATAGTGAAAGGGTACTTTCCCGATGCACGCGGTCCTCTCGCCAGCCCGCCCGATCCACCCCGACCCCCAGCCGTTCCCCGGCCTCCTCGCGCGGCGGCTCGCCGTCCTGCGCCGCCCCGCCGTCCTCGCCTGGGGACTGGCCGCCGGCTTCGCCGCCCTCTACGCGTGCGTCGGCGTCAACAGGCACCGCCGCGGCCTCACCAAGGCCTACGACCTGGGCATCTTCGAACAGGCCATCCGCGCCTACGCACACGGCCGGGCGCCGGTCGTGCCGCTCAAGGGGCCCGGCTACCACCTGCTCGGCGACCACTTCCACCCGCTGATCGCCACCCTCGCCCCGCTCTACCGGGCCTTCCCGACCCCGGTCACGCTGATCGTCGCCCAGGCGCTGCTCATGGCCCTGGCCGTCGTCCCGCTCACCCGCTGGGCGCACGAAGCGGCCGGACCCCGGGTGGCCCTCGCCATCGGCTGCGCCACCGGGGCCTCCTGGGGGATCGTCCGGGCGGCGGCCGACGACTTCCACGAGATCGCCTTCGCCGTCCCGCTGCTTGCCTTCGCCGTCACCGCGCTCGGCCGGCGCCGCCCGCTGGCGGCCGCGCTGTGGTCGCTGCCACTGCTGCTGGTCAAGGAAGACCTCGGCCTGACCGTCGCCGCGGTCGGCGCGCTCATCGCCTGGCAGGCCAGGCAGGACCACCGCAGCCCGGCACCCGGCCTGGCCCTCGCGGCGGCCGGCCTCGCCGCGACCGCCCTCACCGTGCTCGTCATCCTGCCGTCGTTCAACCCCACCGGCGGCTTCGACTACTGGCAGCAGGTGGACGGCGGCGGACACCCCTCGGCCGGAGCCATGGCCGCGCGGCTGGTCTGGCCCCCGGTCAAGTGGCTGCTGCTGTTCCTGCTCGCCGCCACTGCCGGCTTCCTCGGCCTGCGCTCGCCGCTCGCCCTGCTCTGCGTGCCCACCCTGGCCTGGCGCCTGCTGTCCGCCAACCCCAACTACTGGGGCGTCAGTTACCACTACAGCGCCGTGCTGATGCCGATCGCGGTCGGCGCCCTCATCGACGTCATCCGGCGGGCCGACCGCCGCCGGATCCGGCGCGCGCTCGCCGTCAGCGCCCTGGTGACGGCCGTGACACTGCCGCTCTACCCGCTGCACGAGGTCGTGATGCCCGAGGCCTGGCGGACCTCGCCGCGCCTCACCGAGACCCGGGCGATGCTCGGCCTGATACCCGACGACGCCACCGTCGCCTCGTCCAACCGGCTGGCGGCGCAGCTCACCGACCGGGCGGTCGTCACCCTGGTCTGCCGGCCGCCGGACGGTCCGGGCCCGGAGTGGGTCGCCGTCGACCTGCACGACCCGACCGTCCAGTCGCCGTGCGCCATCGCCGCCACGCTCCACATGGTGACGGAGTACCGGGAGCGCGGGTACCGGCCGCTGATCGACCAGAACGGCCTGCTCCTGCTGAAGCGGCCGTGACCGGCCGGAGCCGCGCCGATCGACCCGAGCCGCCGTCCGGCCGGAGGCTCTCCCGGACCCCCCGGGTCCGGCTTGACCCGCGCGGCGCGGTGGGCCACCATTCCACTATTGAACTAGTGAAAGGCCGCAACGGGGTGATCGAGTACCGCATCGAGCGGCGCAGCGGCGTCTCCACCTACCAGCAGATCGTGCAGCAGACCAAACAGGCCCTGCGGCTGGGCCTCCTGCAGCCCGGGGACAAGCTGCCGACCGCCCGCGAGGTGGTCGAGCTGACCGCGATCAACCCCAACACCGTGCTGAAGGCCTACCGCGAACTCGAACGCGAGGGCCTGGTCGAGCCCCGGCCGGGGCTCGGCACCTTCGTCCGGCGCTCGCTCGCCCGGCCGGAGGCGGCCGCCGACGGGCCACTGCGCGCCGACCTGGTCGGCTGGGTGGACCGGGCCCGGGAGGCCGGGCTGGAGCGCGAGGACATGGCCGCGCTGATGGCATCCGTTCTGGAGCAACGCTTCGGCACCGGGGTCTCCCCGGCACCGCCGAACTGAGAACTACCTGTGGGGGACCGGGTGAACGACCCGATGAACATACCGCCGGCCGAAACGCCCCTCGAAGCGGCGGCAGCCGAACCGGCGGCATTGGAGGCCACCGGCCTCGGCAAGCAGTACAAGGGGGAATGGGCGCTGCGCGGCTGCGACTTCACCGTCCCGGCCGGCCGGATCTGCGGGGTGGTGGGCCCCAACGGCGCGGGCAAGAGCACCCTGCTCGGCCTCGCCGCCCGTCTGGTCGCCCCGACCGAAGGCGGGCTCCGGGTCTTCGGCGAACCCGGCGCGACGGCCGAACTGCGCGCCCGCGTCTCGTACGTGGCGCAGGACAAGCCCCTCTACCCGGGCTTCACGGTGGCCGAGACGCTGCGGATGGGCCGCGAGCTCAACCCCGCCTGGGACGACGAGGTGTCCCACCGGATCGTCGAACAGGGCGAGTTGAGGATGCGGGCGCGGATCGGCTCGCTCTCCGGCGGCCAGCGCACCCGGGTCTCGCTGGCGCTCGCCCTCGGCAAGACGCCCGACCTGCTGCTGCTCGACGAGCCGATGGCCGACCTCGACCCGCTCGCCCGCCACCAGCTCATGGGCACGCTCATGGCCGAGGCCGCCGACCGCGGCACCACCATCGTGCTCTCCTCGCACATCCTCCCCGAACTCGACGGCGTCATCGACCACTTGCTGCTCGTCCAGCGCGGCCGCATCCGGCTGGCCGGGGACCTCGACGACATCCTCGACGGGCACCGGCTGCTCACCGGCCCCGCCGAGGCGCCCGCCCCGCCCGCCGACGTCCTGGTCGAGCGGCGCGTCGGCGGACGCCGGGCCACCGCGCTCGTGCGCACCGACGCGCCGCCGGACGGACCGTGGGAGGGCGAGCGGCCGAGCCTGGAGGACCTGCTGCTCGGCTACCTCCGCTCCCCCGCCGCCGGACAGCCGTCCGCCACCCTGAATGACGAGGCCGCCGCATGAGCGAACGAAGTGAGCGAATCATCAAGAGGTGCGCATGGGCGAAGGCCCCTGCCGAGCGAAGCGAGGCGGGAGCATGAGCACGAACGTCCTGCCCGACCGGGCCGCCACGTCCACGGCCCCGCGCCCGGCCGCCGGGCGGATACGCGGCCTGACGTGGGTGGTGCTCCGCCAGAACCGCGCGCTCCTCCGGACGATGGGCGTCCTACTGGTCCTGGCGGCCGCCGATCTGCTCTGGATCCACATCGCCAGCCAGCACACCATCGGAATTCTCCGGAGGACCGGCTGCTACAGCCCCTCGAGCTGGAACAGCACCCAGTGCTGGACCCTGCTCGCCCCCATCAACCGGCCGACGTTCTGGTACGTGCAGGTGCTCCAGCCCGTCGTCACGGCGATCCCGCTGCTGGTCGGCGTCTTCGTCGGCGCGCCGATGATCGCCCAGGAGCACGAGCGCGGGACGATCCGCCTCATCCGCTCGCAGTCCGTCCACCCGCTGCGGTGGCTCGCGGTCCGGCTCGCCGTGCCCGGCCTCGCCGTGCTGGCCACCACCGGCGTCATCGCCGCGCTGATGAGCTGGGTCTGGTGGACGGACGTCGTCCACGGCCCGATCGCCTTCGACCCGCCGTTCCAGTTCTTCACCTACCCCGCCCTCGGGCCGGCGCCGGTGGCCTGGTCCCTGTTCGCCCTCGCGGTGGGCGCGCTGCTCGGCCAGTTGCTGCGCCGGACGCTGCCCGCGATGTTCGTCACGGCGGCCACGGTCGGGACGACCTTCGGCGTGATGAGCTGGGCCCGCCGGTACCTCTACCCGATCACGGACAAGGTGGTGCCGCTGCACGAGGCGCAGCCGACCAACGCGTGGCTGATCGACCACGGCGTGGTCATGGCCGACGGCACCCGGGTCAACGACGAGGTGTGCATCTCCGCGGACCACGTCTGCGACGGCGCCACCGCCTCCTGGATCAAGTACCACCCCTCCGCCGACCTCGTCCCCGTGCAACTCGTGGAGGCCGGGATCCTGCTGGCCCTCACCGCCGCCGTCCTGGTGGCCGTCTTCCGGCTGGCCCGGAAGTAGCCCGCCCGGGAGCCGTGCCGTCCCGACGCCCCGACGGCTGTGGCGCTCAGGCCGGGCGGCCGGGCGGGACGAGGCCGGACTGGTAGGCGATCGCGACGAGTTGGGCGCGGTCGCGGGCGTCGAGCTTGGCCATCGCGCGGTGCACGTGGGTGCGGACCGTGAACGGGCTCACGTACATGCGCTCGGCGATCTCCTCGTTGGTCAGGCCGGTGGCGGCCATCGACATCACCTCGCGTTCGCGGGCGGTGAGGACGGCGAGGCGCTCGGCGGTGACGGCGGCGGAGGCGGCCGGATCGGGCTGAGCGAGGAACTGGTCGATGACGGCCCGGGTGGCGGCGGGCGAGAGCAGGGCGTCGCCGGCGGCCACGGTGCGGACGGCGGCGAGGAGCTCCTTCGGGTCGGCGCCCTTGCCGAGGAAGCCGCCCGCGCCCGCGCGCAGCGCCTGGGCCACGTACTCGTCGATCTCGAAGGTCGTGAGGATGAGCACCTGGGTGCCGGCCAGTTCCGCGTCGCCGCAGATCGCCGCCGTCGCGCCGAGGCCGTCGGCGCCGGGCATGCGGATGTCCATCAGGACGATGTCCGGCTTGGTGGCGCGGGCGAGCTCCACCGCCTCGCGGCCGTCGGCGGCCTCGCCCACGACCTCCATGTCGTCCTCGGCGTCGATGAGGACGCGGAAGGCACCGCGCAGCAGGGCCTGGTCGTCGGCGAGCAGTACGCGGATGGTCATGGGCGGTCCTTGTCGGGTCGGGCGGAGTCCCGTCGGACGGCGTCGCACCAGCCGGCGACGGGACGGGCGGCGTCGGAGCGGCCGGTCTCCGGGTGGGAGGCATCAGGGATGGCGGCCTCCGGGCCCGGGTCGCGGGCGCCGGTGCGCAGCGGGAGTTCGGCGGTGACGAGGAACCCGCCGCCGGGGCGGGGGTCGGCGGCGAGGCGTCCGCCGACGGCGCCGGCGCGTTCGCGCATGCCGATGAGGCCGAAGCCGCCCTCGCCGGGGACCTGGCTGGGCAGCAGCACGGGCCGGCGGGCGGCGACCGGTGGCGGGCCGCCGTTGGCGACGGTCAGGGCGAGCCGGCTCTCGGTGTATCCGATGGTGACCTCGGCGCCGGCACCGCTCGCGTGCTTGGCCACGTTGGTCAGGGACTCCTGGAGGATCCGGTAGGCGGTGAGGTCGACGCCGGGCGACAGCGGCCTGGCCTCGCCCCGGACGCTGAGCCGCACCGGCAGGCCGGCCCGCTCGAAGGCGTTGATCAGGTCGGGGAGGCGGTCGAGGCCTGGGGTGGGTTCGAGCGGGGCCGGCTCCTCGGCACGGCGCAGCAGGCCCACGGTGGCGCGCAGCTCCTGGAGGGCGGAGCCGGTGGCGTCGGTGATGTGGCTGAGGACCTCGCGGGCCTGGGCGGGGTGGCGGTCCATGAGGTGGACGGCGATGCCGGCCTGGGCGTTGGCGAGGGCGATGTGGTGGGCGACGACGTCGTGGAGGTCGCGGGCGATCCGGATGCGCTCGTCGGCGACGCGGCGGCGGGCCTCCTCCTCGCGGGTGCGCTCGGCGCGTTCGGCGCGCTCCTCGATGGCGGCGAGGTGGGCGCGGCGGTTGCGGATGGAGTCCCCGAGAGCCCCGGGCAGCAGGGCCCAGGCGAGGACGCCGAGCCGCTCGCCGAAGTGGCCGCCGGCGTCGACGGCCAGCGAGGTCGCGGTGAGCACGACGGCCGTGACGATGGAGGCGCGCAGCGCGGTGGTGCGGTCCGTGCGGACGGCGAGGAAGTACAGCGCGCAGAGCAGCGGGGTGGCGAGGGCGGGGGTGAGCTTGGGGGTGGTCGGGGTCAGCAGGACGGAGCAGACGAGCGTGACCGCGACGACCGCGAGCGGGTGGCGGCGGTGGGCGAAGACGGCGACGACGGAGACCAGCGACAGGACGCCGGTGAGCGGGTTGAGGCCGTGGAAGTGGCCGCTCTGGTCGAGCGTCGCCCCGAAGGCGGTGGAGGTGACGAGAGCGGCGCCCCCGACGACGTCCATCAGTCGGGGGTGGTTCTGGCGCAGGCGCTGCCAGGTGGTGGTCATGGGTGCTCTCCGGGTCGCGGGTCGGGGGCCGTCGGCCCCATCGGGGGGGCGCTCGGCGGCCGGCCCCCCCAGCCAAGGTACTCGGTGGGGGTTCGAATCGGTGGCCCGGGCAACCGTGACCCCGGGGC
>NZ_JBHWGV010000025.1:45083-96675 GCF_042732955.1 Kitasatospora sp. NPDC059747
GGGGGGGTTGGTGTGTGGGTGGTGCTGTGTGTGGTGTGTCGTGGGGCGGGGGGGGGGGGGGGGGGGGGGGCGCCCCCCGCGCGGGGGGGGGGCGGGGGCGCCCCCCCCCCGACTGCAACGGTAATCGGTGGGCGTTCGAATCGGTGGCCGTGGAATCCGTGACCCTGGGCCCGGCGGCCGTTCGAATCGGTGACTGTGCTAGACGCCGACGGACTCCCGGACCGGGACCGGTTCGGGGGCGGCGGTGTGCAGCTTGCTGCCCTCGACGTCGATGTCCGGTATGAGGCGGTCCAGCCACGTCGGCAGCCACCAGGCGCGGCGGCCGAGCAGGGCGAGGACGGCCGGGACGATCGTCATGCGGACCACGAAGGCGTCGAACGCGACGGCGGCGGCGAGGCCGAGGCCCATCATCTTGATCATCGGCTCGCTCATGCCGATGAAGCCCGCGAAGACGGCCATCATGATGAAGGCGGCGGCGGTGACCACCCGGGCGTTGTGGCGGAAGCCGGTGACGATGGCCTGGCCGGGCTGCTCGCCGTGCACGTAGCCCTCGCGGATGCGGGTGACCAGGAACACCTCGTAGTCCATGGCGAGGCCGAAGACCACGCCGATCATGAAGATCGGCATCATGCTCATCACCGGCCCGGTCTGCTGGACGCCGATCAGGTCGGCGAGCCAGCCCCACTGGAAGACGGCCACGACGGCGCCGAGCGCGGCGGCCACCGAGAGCAGGAAGCCGAGCGCGGCCTTGAGGGGGACGAGGACGGAGCGGAAGACGACCAGGAGCAGGAGCACGGCCAGGCCGACGACGATCGCGAGGTAGGGCACGAGTGCGTCGGTGAGCTTCTGCGACACGTCGATGTTCATCGCCGTGGTTCCGCTGACCAGGACGCTCGCCCCGGTCTCGGCCTTGAGGCCGGCCGCGTGGCCGCGGATGGCGTGGACGATGTCCTTGGTCTCGGCGGCGGCCGGGCCGGTGGCCGGGATCGCGTTGAGCAGGGCCGTGTCACCGGCCTTGTTGAACATCGGCGGGGTGACGGTGATGACCCCCGGCAGCGCGGAGACCGTCTTGGCGACCTCGCTCGCGGCGGCCTTCGGGTCGGGCGCGCCCTTGGCGTCCACCAGGACGGTCAGCGGGCCGTTGAACCCGGGACCGAAGCCCTCGGAGAGCAGGTCGTAGGCGCGGCGCTGGGTCGTGGAGGTCGGCTTGGCCTCGTCGCCCGGCAGGCCGAGCCGCAGGTCGAGCGCGGGCGCGGCCAGCACGCCGAGGCCGATCACGCCGCCGAGCAGCACGGCGACCGGCCGGCGCAGGACGAACCGGGCCCAGCGGGCGCCGCCGTTCTCCTTCGCGGACGCGGGGGCCGGGGAGGCCCCGTCGGTGTTCCCGGCGCTCTTGCGGACCTTGCGCGGCAGCACCCGCTTGCCGATGAAGCCCAGCAGGGCGGGCACCAGCGTGAGCGCGACCAGGACGGCGATGACGACCGTGCCGGCCGCGGCCATGCCCATCTTGGCGAGGAGCGGGATGCCGACCACCGAGAGCCCGGCGAGGGCGATCACCACCGTGAGGCCCGCGAACACCACCGCGGAGCCGGCCGTGCCGGCGGCCCGGCCGGCCGCCTCCTGCGGGGTGCGGCCCTCGGCGAGCTCGGCGCGGTACCGGGAGACGATGAACACGGCGTAGTCGATGCCGACCGCGAGGCCGAGCATCATCGCGAGCGTGCCGGTGGTGCTGGACAGGCCGAGTACGCTGCCGAGCCCGGTGATCAGCGCCATGCCGAGGCCGACGCCGACGACGGCGGTGAGCAGCGGCAGCCCGGCGGCGACGAGCGAGCCGAAGGTGATCGTCAGGACGACCGCGGACAGCGCCATACCGATGGCCTCGCTGCTGCCGCCCGCCTCGGGCTTGGCCGTCAGCGCGGTGCCGCCGATCTCGACCTTGAGCCCGGCGTCCCGGCCGTGCTGGGCGGCCTGCTCCAGGGCGCTGGTGGCGCCGGCGGACAGCTTGCCCGCCTTGACGGAGTAGTTCACCGTCGCGTACGCGGTGGTGCCGTCCTTGGAGATCGTGCCGGCCTTGAACGGGCTGACCGCGCCGGTGACCTCCTCGGCGTGCGCGAGCTCGTCGACCGTCTTCTCGACGACCTGCTGGTTCGGCCCGGCGGTGATCTTCTGCCCGGAGGGGGCGACGAACACCATGCGGGCGGAGGCGCCGTCGGCGTGGCCGCCGGGGAAGCGCTCGTTCATCAGGTCGAAGGCCTTCTGGGCCTCCGTGCCGGGCATCGCGAAGCCGTCGTCTGGCGCGGCGGGCGCCTTGGCCGCGAGGACCCCGCCGACGGCCAGCAGGGCGACCCACAGGAGGGTCACCAGCCGGCGCCGGACGAAGGCCCATCGGCCCAGGCGGTAGAGCAACGTGGCCACGGGAGAGCGGCCTCCTTCGGATCGCGGTCTTCGACCTGGTGCGGAACACGCCGCGGAGGGCCGGGCGCCGGTCGGCGCGGTCCTTCCGCAGCGTGACCAATCCTTCGTCGCCGGCCCCTGCTCCGTCGTCATCCCTGCGCAGACACTTCCCGTACTGCGTACGCAGTAGGTCACCTCCCCGGACGGCGGAGCGCACGCCCTCCCCTCGAAGCAGTCCCGGGTGCTTCCGACGGCGTACCCGGCGTGACCCCAGCGGCGGGCGTCACCCGTGCGGGGGCGACAACGGGCCGGTCGCGGGCGGCCGAAGTAGCGTGATGTGCCTGGCCCGGCCGTTTTCGGACGCCCGGACCGACCCCACCCGATCGGTGCTGACCCCAGCCCGCCGCCGGAGGTGCCCCATGGGCGTACCCGCCGCCCGCATCGTGTTCGACGAGAGCGACCGCACGGCCGTCGCCGAGGCGGTGGCGGAGATCCTCGCCACCGGTGCGATGACGCTCGGCCCCTGGACCGAGCGCTTCGAGCAGGCCTTCGCGGCCGAGCACGGCGCCTCGCACGCCGTCGCGGTGTCCAGCGGCACGTCGGCGCTGGAGATCGTCCTGCGCACCGTCGGCGTGCGGGACCGCGACGTGGTCGTGCCCGCCGTCACGTTCTACGCCACGGCCGGAGCCGTGCTGCACGCGGGCGGCCGTCCGGTGATCGCCGACGTCGACCCGGCCACCCTCGCGCTGTCCCCCGAGACCCTCGCCGCGGCCCTCACCCCGGATACGGCAGCCGTCGTACTCGTCCACATCGGCGGGCTGATCACCCCGGCCGTCGACGACCTGCGCGCGCTGTGCAACCGGCACGGCGTCCCGCTGATCGAGGACGCCGCGCACGCCCACGGCAGCAGCCTCAACGGACGCGCCGCCGGGTCGTTCGGACTCGCCGGGGCGTTCTCGTTCTACCCGACCAAGGTCACCACGAGCGGCGAGGGCGGCATGATCCTCACCGAGTCGCCGGAACTGCGCGACGAGGCCCGGATCTACCGCGACCAGGGCAAGGGCTCGTTCAGCACCAACCACCACGTCCTGCCCGGCTACTCCTGGCGGATGAGCGAGCTCAACGCCGCCGTCGGCGCCGTCCACCTGCGCCGGCTCAAGGAGTTCATCGAGACCCGCCGGGCCGTCGCCCGCCGCTACGACGAGGCGCTGGCCGGACTGGCCGGGCTGGAGCCGGTCGCCGAACCGGTCGGCTGCCGCAGCAACTACTACAAGTACGTGGCCCTGCTGCCGCGCGGCGTCGACCGGGCCGACTTCAAGCGGATCGCCGCCGAGGAGCACGGCGTGCGGCTCTCCGGCGAGGTGTACGACCTGCCGCTCCACCTCCAACCGGTGCTCGCCCCCTACCGGCGCGGCCCGCTGCCCGCCGCCGAGGACGTCTGCGCGCGGCAGGTCTGCCTGCCGGTGCACTCCGACATGACCGAGGACGAGATCGAGCAGGTCGTCGAGGCCGTCTCGGCGGTCCTGCGGCGGCTGGCCTGACCGCGGCCGGCCGGCCACCCGCACCGATCCGTCGCCCGACCGACCGCCTCATCGACCGCCTCACAGACCGCTCGACAGACCGCTCAGACCGCTCAGACCGCTCGACAGATCAGCCGAAAGACCGCTCGACAAGGAGAGAGACCGTGCGGATAGCCGTCACCGGGGGATGCGGATTCATCGGCTCGCACGTCGTGGACCGGCTGGTCGCGGCCGGGCACGACGTCCTCGCGATCGACACCGCCGACAAGTACCTCAACCCCGAGGCCGAGCACGCCAGGATCGACGTCCTCGACCTGCCCGGCCTCACCGCCGCCCTGGCCGGGAGCGAGGTCGTCTACCACTTGGCCGCGATGGCCGACGTCGACCAGATCCGCACCGACCCCCTGCGCGCCGTCCGCGTCAACATCGATGGCACGGCGACCGTCCTGGAGGCCGCCCGGCGCAGCGGCCTCAGCCGCACCGTGCTCGCCAGCACCGTCTGGGTGTACGGCGCCGCGCTCGGCGCCGAGGACCAACTGGGCGGCGACGAGCAGGAGCTGGACGAGCACGTGCCGATCGAGCTGGAGCGCAGCGGGCACCTGTACGTGGCCACCAAGCTCGCCGCCGAGATGCTCGTGCACAGCTACCGCGAGCTGTACGGCCTGCACTTCACCATCCTGCGCTACGGCATCCCGTACGGGCCGCGGATGCGCGACGAACTGGTCGTCGCCCGCTTCGTGCAGGCGGCCCTCGCCGGGCGGCCGATCACCATCGCCGGCGACGGCCGGCAGAGCCGCAACTTCGTCTACGTGGAGGACCTGGCCGACGGCCACGTCCGGGCCCTGTCCCCCACCGCCGAGGACCAGACCTTCGCCCTGGAGGGCTCGACCGCCGTCTCGGTGCGCGACATCGCCGACACCGTCGACGGGCTGCTCGGGCCGGTGTCGATCGAGCACATCGAGGCCCGCACCGCCGACTACGCGGGCCGGAGGATCTCCTCGGCGCAGGCCAAGCGGCTCCTCGGCTGGTCGCCGCGGACGAACTTCGCCGACGGCGTGCGGCGGTACGCGGACTGGTACCGGGCCTCCCTCGGCTCCTGAGGCGCCGCTCGTGCCGCACGCACTGCTGATCTCCGGCTCCCTCGGCCAGGGCCACGACGTGATGGCCCGGGCCTGCGCCGACACGCTCCGGGAGCGCGGCTGGACCACCGACACCGTCGACGCGATGGCGCTGCTCGGCGAGCGCTCCGGCGCTGCCGGGGAGGCGGTGTTCCGGCGGCTGCTCGACCTGCCGGGGGTCTACGACGCCTTCCACTTCTCCGCGCTGCGGCCCGGCGCCCGCATCGCGCTGCTCGCCGACGCGGCGGCCCGCTCCCGGCTGGTGCCCGCGCTGCGGGAACTGACCGCCCGGCAACGGCCGGACCTGGTCGTGTCGGTGTTCGCCACCGCGACCTCGGCCGTCAACCGGCTGCCGGGGCGGGACTTCAGGCACTTCGTGTTCTGCACCGACGTCACCCCGCACCGGCTGTGGGTGCAGGAGGGGACGGACCTCTTCCTCGTCACCTCCGAGGTCGCCGCCTGCGCGGTGCGGCGCTACCGCCCGGACGCGGAGATCGCCGTGCTGCCCGCCCCGCTGCGCGCGCCGTTCTACCGCCCGCCGGAGCGCGCCGCGGCACGGGCGGAGCTGGGCGTGCCGCCGGACGCCCGGTGCGTGCTCCTCATGTCCGGTGCCTGGGGACTCGGTCCGCTCGCCCGGACCGCCGGCTCCCTCGCGGCCGCCGGGCCGCACGTGCTCGCGGTGGCCGGGCGCAACGCGGAGCTCGAACGGCGGCTGCGGCGGGCCGCCGCCCGCGAACCGCGCCTGCACCCCTTCGGGTACACCGAGCGGATCCCGGCGCTCATGGCCGCGGCCGACCTCGTCGTCACCAGCTCCGGCGACACGTGCAGCGAGGCCCGGGCGCTGGGGCGGCGGATGCTGCTGCTCGACGTCGTCCAGGGGCACGGACGGGACAACCTGCAGCACGAACTGGAGCTCGGCCACGCCGACGTGACGAACGCCCACCCGGCCGACGTGGTCCGCAACGCCCTGGCCGCGCTGACCCGCCCGGAGCCCGCGCCGTCCGTCGGCGCGACGCCGGACGCGTGGCGCGCCGGGTTCGGCGCGGCACTGGAGAAGGCGGGGCTGGGGTGAGGGCGCGGCTGGGATACGGGACGAGGCCGGGGTAAGGCGCCGCAGTGTCAAGGGAGTTCGCGACGCACCAGCGCCTTGTGGGCCGGCTCGCCCGTCCTGCGCGCATGGGCGAGGCGGGCCTTGACCTCGGGCAGGGTGCGCGGGCGGTAACCCGGGCCGCCACAGCAGCTCTTGTGGAAGCCGATCCCCGCGTTCAGCAGCACGGACAGCGTCCGCCAGGCCGCGGTGTCGCGGCGGCGGGGCGCGGCGAAGGCGGAGCCCGCGTGGAACATCGGTGCGGCGCAGCGCGGGCAGATGCGCTCCAGCGCGCCGTAGGGCTTCTTGTACGTGGCCCGGCAGGGCAGGCAGACGTACGAGGTCTTCGCGTGGGCCATGGGCCGAGGGTATCGAGCGCGCGGCCAGCGGGCCGAGCGATTTACCGGCCGCTCAGGACGGCGGCCGGTCCGGGGGCACCGCGTGGTCTCGGAGGGGGCCGAGGGTGAGGGCGTGCGCGCGGCAGTGGGCGGCGATGAGGGGGAGCGCGGCGAGGGTGGCGCGCCAGGAGCCGGGGGCGGAGGTGCAGTCGGAGTCGTGGAGGAGGAGCGTCGCGCCGCCGGTGAGGCCGGGGCGGGCGGTGGCGTGGACGGACTCGCCGGTGGCCTCGGCCGTCCAGTCGCGGCCCCACGCCGTCCACAGGACGCTGCGCAGGCCGAGGCGGCGGGCGGCCAGGGCGGGGCCTGCGGTCAGCACGCCGTACGGCGGCCGGTACCAGAGCGGGCGGGCACCGCACAGATCGGTCACCGCCTCGGTGGCACGCCGGAGTTCACGCAGGTCGCGGGCCGGGGCCGGGTACCACTGCTGCCGGTGGTGCCAGCCGTGCACGGCCACCTCGTGGCCGCGGACGACGAGTTCGCGGCCGAGGTCGGGGGCGCGGTCGAGCATCGCCCCGAGGAGGAAGAACGTGGCGCGGGCGCCGAGTTCGTCGAGCGCGTCGAGGACGTACGGGGTGCTGTGCGGGTCCGGTCCGTCGTCGAACGTCAGGGCGACGTGGCCGGGGGTCGTGCCGAACCCGGCGGTCCGGCG
The DNA here is from genome assembly GCF_042732955.1 of Kitasatospora sp. NPDC059747. Lineage (NCBI taxonomy): Bacteria > Bacillati > Actinomycetota > Actinomycetes > Kitasatosporales > Streptomycetaceae > Kitasatospora > Kitasatospora sp. NPDC059747. Next base: position 52,250 of record NZ_JBHWGV010000025.1, read on the forward strand.
CGCCACCGTGCGGCGCAGCACCGGGAGGCGGACAGCGGCCGGGGCCAAGTGGAGGAGCTCGACGGCGGCCGCGGCCGCGAGGAGGTGGCGGGCCGTCACCCGAAGCGGGACGCCATGCGGCGGAACACGCCCGGCGCGGCGCCGTGGATGCGGGCCGGGACGCCCAGCCAGTGCGGCACGAACAGGCGGTCGCGCTCGGTGCGGATCGTCGCCACGACGGTGTCCGCGACCCGCTCCGCCGACACCGGGCGCGGGCGGTCGCGCTGGTACGGGGTGCCGCGGCGGTCGAAGAACGGGGTCTCCACCGCGCCCGGCAGCACCAGCCGCACGCCGACCCCGGTGCCGCGCAGCTCGTACCAGAGGCTCTCGGCGAACATCGCGAGGCCGCCCTTGGTCGCCGAGTAGCCGGACTCGTCGCGCACGCCGACCTGGCCGGCCATCGAGCCGAGCAGGACGATCCGCCCGTGCCGGCGTTCCAGCATGCCCGGCAGGAGGAGGCGCACCAGGCGCAGGGGGGCGGCGAAGTTCACCTCGATCATCCGGTCGAGGGTGTCGGACGGGGTGTCCTGGAACGCGCCGCGCCAGCCCAGGCCCGCGCTCGCGACCAGCACGTCCACCCGGCCGGCCGTCTCCAGCGCGGCCTCGGCGAGGCGGGCCGGGCCGTCCGGCTTGCTCAGGTCCTCGGGCAGGGCGACGCCGCCGGTGCGGGCGGCGAGCTCGTCCAGCCGGGCGCGGTCGGTGCCGGAGAGCAACAGCCGCCAGCCGGCCTCGGCCAGGCGGGTCGCGGTGGCCAGGCCGATGCCGGAGGACGCGCCGGTGATCAGCACCACGGGGCGTTCGGGCGCCCCCGGGTGTCGGGACCCTCGGTGGGCTTCGTCCGCCATCGCGCACCTGCCGCTCTGCTGTCCTACGTGGACGCCGTCCGTTTTGTCCGGCAAGCCACCTTCGCACGGCGGCGCCGCGCGGGCTACCGGGAGGGCCTTGCGGGGCGCACTGCCGTGGCACTGGCGGGGCGGGACTAGCGGGGCGGGACCGCCGGCTCCGCCCGCGTGCCGGCCTCGGGGGCGAGCGCCTCGGCCGACTCCCCCTCCAGCTCGCCGAACCGGGACAGCACGAACGTGCCGCCCACCGCCACCGCGAAGCCCGCCAGCGCACACCATTCGAGGCCCGGCCGGGCGGCGTCGCCGAGCGCCACCACCCCGACCAGGGCCGGGCCGAAGGTCTCCGCGACCGTCCCGGCGGCCGTGGCGGCGGTCACCGTCCCGCGCTGCAGCGCGAGGGCGTACGCGAGGTAGCCGCCGAGCCCGCCCAGCACGAGGGCGTACGCGGCGGGGTCGGCGAGCACGGACGTCAGCCGGTGCGCGTCGAGCACGCGGACGGCGAGGCTGGTCACGCCGAACCCGACGCCGGCGAGCAGGCCGAGGCCGGCCGCGGCGACCGTCCCGTTGCGCCGCACGAGGACGACGGTGAGCAGCACCATGACGACGGTCGTGCCGAGCAGCGCCCAGTGGAACGCGGCCGGCGCGTACTCGCGGCCCTCCTTGCCCGAGCCCAGGCCGAGCAGCGTCAGGCCGAGGACCACCGCCACGATCCCCGCCAGGTCGCCGCGGCGCAGCCGCGCGCCGAGCAGCCAGACGGCGGCGAGGGCGGTGACGGCGAGGCTCGCGTTGGTGACGGCCTGCACGAGGAAGAGGGGGAGGCTGCGCAGCGCCACGATGCTCAGCACGAAGCCGAGGATGTCCAGCAGCGTGCCGAGGACGAACTGCCACGAGCGGACGAGCGCCGCCAGCAGGCCCGCCCGCACCCGGTCCGCGCGCGGCGCCGACCTGGCCCCGCGCGCCTGGAACACCGCCCCGAAGCCGAAGCAGACGGTCGCGACCAGCGCCGTCGAGAGTCCGAGCAGCATGCTTCTCCCAGCCTCGGGGGCAGCATCGATCCACCACCAGTCTGTGACAGGAGGGGCGGGGCCGCACGGTCCACGGGCCCGGGGCATGACGGGACGGGGGCGTGGTCGAGAAGGGTGATCGACGGAGGACCCGCCCGGCTCACCCGGACCGGCTCACGGTTTCAGGGCCACGCCCGAGTAGCACGCGGCCTCGGTGTCGGTGACGGCCGGGTCGTCGGGGGCCGGGCGCCAGCGGGGGGTGGGGACGATCGTCGGGGCGATCAGGGTCCAGCCGTCGAAGAAACGGGTGAACTCGGCCCGGGTGCGGGGCTGGGTGGCGGTGCCGGCCGCCGCGTAGATGTGGATCAGCCGGGCGACCTCCTCCGGGGCGAACTCCGGGCTGACGTGCGTCATCACCAGCGCGCTGCCGGGGGCGAGCGCCGACTTGAGGTGCTCGACCACCTCGCGCGCGCCGTGCGCGTCCGGGACGAAGTGGAACAGCGCGTTGAGGGAGAGCGCGACCGGGCGGGCGAGGTCGAGGGTCTCGCGCAGGCCGGGCGCGGCGAGCAGGCCGACCGGGTCGGTGACGTCGGCCTCGACGTAGGCGGTGCGGCCCTCGGGGGTGCTGGCGAGCAGGGCCTGGGCGTGGGAGAGCACGATCGGGTCGTTGTCCGCGTAGACGACCCGGGCGCGCGGGTTCACCCCCTGGGCGGTCTCGTGCAGGTTGGGCGAGGTGGGGATGCCGGTGCCGATGTCGAGGAACTGGTCGATGCCGGCCAGCGCGAGGGCGCGGGTCGAGCGGTGGACGAAGGCGCGGTTGGCGCGGGCGGCGGCGCGCAGCCAGGGCGCGATCGCGAGCGCCTGGCCCGCGGCCTCGCGGTCGGCGGCGAAGTTGGTGAAGCCGCCGAGGTAGTAGTCGTACATCCGGGCCGAGTGCGGGACGTTCAGCCGAAGGTCCACCCCGTCGTACCGGTTCATCGCTCTCCTCTGTGCGGCGCCTGCTGCGCAACGTGATCGATTGCTGCCCAGGCCGGCCGGAGGTCAACCGCGGTCCCGTCCCGCTCAGCCTTGTACGCAACCAGACACTCATTCCCATGAGATGACAATCTGTATTCGCTTTGCAGCCTGGAGTGACAGGGCTGATGGAATGAGGATGGGCGCACACAGCCCGACCCTCGGGTGGCCCGGCGACCGGCCGGTGCCACGGAAAGCAGGCTCGATGACGATCGACAGGGGTGGCCGCGAGGCCCTCGCGGTGCCGGGCGAGTCCGTCAACGTCCGGATGGGGCTGGCCTATTCGGCGTTCTGCGAGACCCACGAACCCGCCTGGCACGCCCTCGCGCTCACCCGGATAGGCAACCGCGCCGACGTCACGCTCGTGGTGGAAGCGGTCAAGGAGGACCTCGCCCGGTGCTGGTCCCAGGTGCTGCGGTTCGAGGAGCCCGCCGCGTACGCCTGGCGGCTGGCGAACCGGCACATCGCCGACTGGGTCGCGGGCGAGGAGCCGGTGGCGGTCGAGGCGGTCACGTTCGCGGCCGTGATCGGGGCGTTCAAGCAGGTCGCGAACGGGCTGCTGCACAGCGAGGCGGACGAGGTGCGGCTGTACGCGGCGATTCTCGAACTGCCGGACCGCCAGCGGGACGTGATCGTCCTGCGCTACCTGCTCGGCCTGCACGTCAAGGTGATCGGGGCCTACCTGGACCGGCCGGTGGCCACCGTGCACTCCAACCTGCGGCACGCCCGGGAGCGGCTGGCGCGGCGGCTCGGGGTGGGCGAACTCCCGGACAGCGAGGGCGCGCAGTGACGCTCCGGCCACGACCCGAGCCCGAGCCGCACCCGCCGGTCGACGGCCCCGGCACTCCCCCGCCCGACGGGGCGCGGAGTGCCGGGCAGGGGCGCGCGCCGTTCCACGTGCCCCGACCCGAACGCGCCCACGCCGAACGGATCGCCGCCCTGCGTCAGGCCCGACTCACCGCAGGACCGCCCCACCTGCCGACCGAGCACGAGCAGGCCGCCTTCGAACTGGGCCTCGTGGTGGCCCTGGTGCTGGGCGCGCCGGACGCCTCGCGCGGGCTCGACCTGCTGGTGAACGCACGCCGCATCCAGCCCGAGGGGGCCGAGGTGTTCGGCGCGCTGCTGTACGCGACCGGGCGGGAGGAAGGCGCCGAGTTCTGGTGGCGCTTCGCCGCCGGGTCCGGGAGCGGGACCGCCGCGTACTGCCTGCACCTGCACCACCTGATGCTCGGCGAGACCGACGACGCGGACTACTGGCGCGCCTGGTCGGACCAGCTCGCCGCGGCCGAACGCACGCGCGGGCCGCGGCCGTTGCGGGTGAGCCGGCCGCTGCTGCCGGACGACGTGCGGCGCGACATCCTGTCCCGCTGCCACCGCGGGCTGGCACCGCAACTGCCGCCCGCGCTGGTCGCGGTGATCGACCGGCTCCCCGTCCAGGACGGCGACGGGGATCCGCACGAGGTGCCGAGCCCGTGGGAGCTCACCTCGGGGGCGACGGCGGAGTGCTCGTGGGAGTGGGAGGACACCCAGGGGTGAGGCGACGGGCGCTCGGTCTTCCTCCGTTCAGGTGAGCCGGGGCGGGTGCGGCGTCCGGGCGGGTGCGGGGTTCAGGCGGGTGCCGCGTACGGGCGGGTGCGGGGTCCAGGCGGGTGCCGCGTCCGGGCAGGTCCGGCGTTCAGGCGAGTCCGGCGAGGCGCGCGGTGATCACGGGGTCGCGGCCGTCGCCCTCGGTCGTGCCCCCGGGCCCGTGGACGACGTAGTGGTGCGGCGCCATCACCGTGTCCCGGCCGGGCAGCGCCGCGACCACGGCCCGGTGGGCGACGGCCGGGGTCAGCGCGGGGTCGCCGGTGGTGAGGCGGGCGACGAGCCGGCCGTCGACGCATTCGACGACCGCGGCGGCGCCGAGGACCTCGGCGAGGACCGTACGGAGGGCGGCCAGGTCGATCCACGAGCCGTCGACCTGCCGCCACTCCCCCGCCCGCAGGGTCGCCGGCCGGGCGGCCAGCGGGACCGGGCCGTGGGCGGCGGCGGCCAGGAGGGCGAGCAGGCGGCGGGCGAAGTCCTCGGTCTCGGCGGCGTCGAGCACCTGCGGACAGGCGGACAGCACGAACTCCAGCACGCCCCCGTGCCGCAGGACCGTGAACATCAGCCGGACGCCGATCGGCTGGTCGGGCAGCCTGATCAGCTCGGGGTCGGCGGCCGGGGCCGGGCGCGTGTCGAGCACGGCGTCGGGGACGGCCTGGCTCACGTCGTTCACCACCAGCCGCCGGGGGTACCGGGCGCCGCGCACGTGCGCGGTGTCCTCGACCAGCCGCCAGACCTGCTCGGCGTCGAGCGTGCTGTGCCAGTACGCCCGCAGCGCGGCCGACTTGGCACGGCCGACCAGCCGGTCGAAGTCGGCGACGCCGGTGTCGAGGAGCAGCAGCGCGTCCTGCGCGAGGGTGCCGACGTGGTCGGCCATCGCGGCGCGCTGCCGGTTCGACGAGAGCGCCGAGATCATCAGCTCGTGGCCGCCCGCCCGCTGGGCGGCCAGGGCCGCGAAGGCCGCGAGCACGACGACGGACGGGCCCGCGCCGGTGCGGCGGCAGACGGCGGCGAGGTCGCGGGCCCCGGCGGCGGACCGGACCAGCACGGCTCCGACGCGGTCCGGCGGGCCTGCGATCCTCGCGTCCGCGAAGGGCGTGAGCGGACCGGTGGCGAGCAGGCGCGCCCAGTGCCGCAGGGCGGCGTCGGTTCTTCGCAGGCCCCGCGGGCTCCGCTCGACGGCGGCCACCCGGAGCGGGGTGGGGGCGGTGACGGACGGGAGCTCCTTGCCGGCCGCGAGGTCGAGCCAGTCCTCGATGAGCACGGCGGTGGCCGCTCCGTCGGCACCCGCGTGGCACACGACGGCGATCAGCCGCAGCACGCGGTCACCGTCGGCGAGCAGGATGAAGCGCAGCCGGGGAGCGGCGGCGACGTCGAACGGCAGGGCCACGTCGGCGCGTCCCAGCGCCTCGGCGAGCGGATCGAGTCCGGCGGCCGGAACGTCGGCGGCGTCGACGACCGTGACGTCGAACTCGCCTTCCGCGTGTACCACTTGGCGGTCGGGGAAGCCGTCTTCCCCCAACCCCCGGGGGAAGGACGTGCGCAACGACTCATGCCGCTCGACGAGTTCACGCAGGGCGCGAAGGGCCTCTGGCACGGTGACGCCGTCCGGCACCGGCCAGACGGACTCCCGGTTGATCGCCGCGGGGGCGTCGTTGCGGATGCAGCGGAGCATGTTGTCCTGGCCGAGCGTGAGCGGGCCCGTGCCGCTGCTCGCGCCGTCGTACCGGACGGTGATCCGTCGGCTGGTCCGTGTCACGTCGCACGCGCCTCTCGGCCTGCCCGGATCGGACCGGGGGGCGGGAATGTGTCCCGGACGCTACCAGCGGCCTCCGCGACTGGTCCAGACCACATCGCACATCGGATTCCGCTCTCAATTCCCTTGCCAAACTTCGCAGTTGACATGACAAGGTGACTCACCGAGAACGGCGAGGGCCGCACGGAACGGCCCCGGGACCGGGACGTCGGACAGCCACACCGGCCCCGGCCCGAGCGCGCCCGCATCCGCGAGCAGCAGCGGCGACGGACCGTCGACGGGCAGGCCGAAGGACTGCACGAGCCGGCCACCGTACGCCTTCGCACAGGCCTCTCGGCGGCACCACAACTCCGTGAAGCGCTCGGGCGATTCCAGGACGGCCCGCGCCTCGGCGGCCGGGAAGAAGCGCGCCGCCACCCGCCCGGCCACTCGCCGGTCGTGGATCCGCTCGACGTCGACGCCGAGCGGCCGCCCATCCGAAAGGGCCAGCGCGGCAAGGGAGTCGGAGGCGGAATAGTTCACCTCCAGCCCGCCGGCCCGCTCGGGCAGCGGCTTTCCGTGCCGGCCGCGCCACCACACGACGTCGGCCGGACGCACGCCGAGCCGGGCGCCGACCAATTGGCGGACGGCGCCGTGCACGACGGTGAAGCGTCGGCGCACCACCGGGTCCGCCCCGGCACACCGGGCGCGCTCGCTCTCGTCGAGGAGGTGCCACAACTCCTCTGCCGCTGATGCCGGTTGGTCGGTCGGGATGAGCCAGACGTCGACGGTCACGGGAGCGCGAGCGTGTTCAACACGTCCAGCCGGCGGTCGAAGCTCGCGACGAGGACGGGGGTGCGCTGCAGCAGCCCCTCGGCGAGTTCCGCCCACACACCGGTGAAGGGCTGGGCGGTCGGACCGCCCACGCCGGGGCCGCGCACGAGCACCGTTCCCGGCTCCAGCGACTCGGCGAGCATGCGGACCTCCTTCTCCGGGTCGTCCGTGCACGGCATTTGGCGGATGTCCATCGACTCCCCCGGAGCCTCCTCGCACACCAGCACCACCGCACCGTGCCGCTCGGGCAGTCGGACCGGTGCGCCGGGCGCGTAGTGCAGCGCCGTCTGCTCGGCGACGACCACCACCGCTCGGCGGCAGAATCCGGTGCGGTGGTACTCGGCGGCCAGTCGCAGGGCCGTGAAGGCGGCGCCGAGCCCCTGGTCGCAGACCGCGAACGCGAGCGGCGACCCCGGACAGGAGCGGCTCAGCGCCAGCGAGGACGGCGCGCCCGGACGGACGTCCGGGGAGTCGAAGGCCAGGATCAGCAGGTCGACGGGCTCGTCGTCGGCCAGCTCCTCGCGCAGCAGGCCCGCCGCCATCTCCTCGTAGGAGTGGCCGACGCCCGCGCGCAACAGGTCCTCGCGCACCGGCAGGCCGTACGGGCGGGTGAGGTCGGTGACGAAGACGCGCAGGTCCGGGTCGAGCGACAGTTCCGACCGGCCGTCGAAGCGCCGGGCCCGGGCCCGGGTGATCCGCAGGCCGCGCGTGGCCACCCGGTCAGTCCTCGGGGATGACGTGCCCGGCGACGTAGTCGGCGAGGCTGGTGACCGAGCGCAGGTCCTCCTCGGTGATCTGCTCGACGTCGACCTGGATGTCGAGCGACTCCTCCAGTTCGAGGATCAGCTCGATGGTGCCGGCCGAGGTGAGGCCGAGGTCGTCGAAGAGGCAGGCGTTCTCGGGGATCTGCGGCAGCTCGCGCTTGAGGACGCGCGGCAGGAGCTCGCCGATGCCGTGCAGGATCCGCTCGCGCAGCTCGGGGTCAGTGGTCTGGACCACGGGTTCCGACATGGGTGAACCGTCCCGTCGTACGTGGGAAGTGGCTGAAGTGACTGATGAAGACCAGGGGGAACAAAGGCTGACGGACCGTCAGCACTGGACCGTCATCGCGGAGAAGGTGGCTCCGATCCCGGCGGCGGCGATCAGGTAGCGGTCGCCGCGGCGGAGCAGCCCCCGCGTCGTGGCGGTGTGGAGGTTGATCAGGCTGTCCGCAGCGAAACTGTGCCCCACGGACGGCACGTTGTCCAGCACCACCTTCTCCACCGGGAGCCCGATCCGGCGCGCCAGCATCCGCCAGGAGGCCTGGTTGACGTTGTGCGGAAGCACCGCGGTCAGGTCCGAGAGATCCAGACCTGCCTGGTCCAGGGCGGCCTCGATCGCCTCGGTCAGCACGACCGGGTACTCGCGCTGGTAGCGGGCGAGGAGGTCCGGGTCCTCGGCCAGCCGGCCGTCGAACTCGGGGCGCTGGCGCACCGCGAAGGACAGCACGCGGTGCCGCTCGCCGGTCGCGCGGACCAGGCAGGCGGCGGCGCCCTCGGCGAAGACGCCCGTCTCGGGCACCACCTGGGCGTCCCTGGTGAAGGTCTTCTCGCCCGCGACGACGAGGGCCAGCGCCTCCGGGTCCGGGTCGCCGGCCAGCAGGCGGCCGGCCAGGTCGATCGCCAACAGGCCCACCGCGCAGGCGTGGTGGGTCACCGTGAAGGCGCTGGCGTGGGCGAGGCCGCGCCGGGCGATCAGGTCGTGCAGGGGGTTGAGCGGGTAGGGCACCGCCACCGGCATGCTGCGGGCGTAGATCACGAAACGGACGTGCCGTTCGCGTCCGCGCAGCTCCGTGAGGTTGTCGACGGCGGCGTCGAGCAGGTCGGGCAGCGTCCCGTGCGGGTCCAGTCGCAGCTGGTCCAGGCCGTGGAAGCGGCGGAAGAGTTTGAGTTGACGTGGGGTCAGGCCGATGTGCTCGCCCACCGCCTCGATGGGCACGGCGTGTGGGGGGAGGTGAACGGCCACTGCCTCCAGTGCGGTCACGCGGGCTAGTATTCCCACGCCCGGACCGGTCGCACAAGTGATCGCGGGCTCCTTCTCTCCGCATTCTCCTCGCGTTTCTCGCATTCCCTTCGCTTTTCCTCCGCACCGGCCACCGCCGCCGGTCGCGCCCGCCCTTTGCCGTCGAGCAGGTGGAGCCTTCCCGTGAACGATCCCGAACTTCCCGCATACGCGGGGGCCGCATCCGTCCGTCCCGACCTCGTCGCACTGCTGGTCGAGGCCGCCGCCGCACCGCCCGGGTGGGCGTCCCGCGTGACGCCGGACGCCCGGCTCGACGGCGACCTCCTGCTCGACGAGACCGAACTCGCGGCGCTGGCCGAGGGCTTGTGCGAACACTTCGGAGCGAGGGCCGATCTCGCCGCGCTGCGCGCCCGGTTGGACCTCGCCGCGCTGGAGGCGCTCACCGTGGGCGACGTGCAGCGACTGATCTCCGGGGAGGCGGGAGCATGAACCGGTTCCTCTTCGTCATGCCGCCGTTGACCGGGCACGTGAACCCGGCCGCGGGCATCGCCGCCGAGCTCGCGGAGCGCGGCCACCACGTCCTGTGGACCGGTACCGAGACCGTCCTGCGTCCGCTCCTCGGGCCCGGCGCACACGTCCTCGGCACCGGCACCCGGGCGTTCCGCGCGCAGGGCGGGCACGGGCTCGCCGCGCTGCGCTCGCTCTGGGAGGGCTTCATCGTGCCCTACGCGCGGTTCACCGCGAAGCCGCTGGACGCGATCGTGCGCGAGCACCGGCCGGACGTCGTGCTGGTCGACCAGCACACCCCGGCGGGCGCGATCGTCGCACACCGGCACGGGCTGCCCTGGGCGAGCTTCGCACCGGGCGCGATGGAACTCGGCCGACCGTACCGGGCGTTGCCGCAGGTCGAGGCCTGGATGACCGGGCTCCTCCGGGGCCTGTGGGAGCGGGCTGGGCTTCCCGCGGAGGAGTTCACCGACCCGCGCTTCTCCCGCGCACTGGTGCTCGCGACCACCGGCCCGGCCCTCACCGGCGCCGGCGCACACCCACCGGAGTACGCGCTGGTCGGGCCGGTGCACGGCGAGCGGCCGGCCGACCCGTCGTTCCCGTGGGAGCGCCTGCTGCCCGGGCGCCGGCGCGTCCTGGTCACCATGGGCACGCTGGCCGGCGAGCTCGGTGCGGACTTCCACGCCCGGGCCGTCCGGGCGCTGGAGCTGTGCGGGGAGGACGTGCAGCCGGTGTTCGCGGCGCCACGCGAGCTCCTGCCCGAACTCCCGCCGCACGCCGTCGCGGTGGACCGCACGCCGATCCTGGAGATGATGACGCGCGGCACCTTGGACGCGGTGCTCTGCCACGGCGGGATGAACACCGTCGGCGAGGCGCTCGCGCACGGGATTCCGCTGGTCACCGCGCCGATCCGGCACGACCAGCCGTTCGTCGCGGCGCAGGTCGAGGCCGCGGGGGCGGGGCTGCGCGTGCCGTTCGCGCGGGTCTCGCCGGAGGGGCTCGCCCGGGCGGTGCGCGGCGTCCTCGACGACGAGCGGTACCGGGCGGCGGCCGCCCGGGTCGGCGCCGGGCTGCTGGCGGGCGGCGGAGCCCGTACGGCGGCCGACCGGCTGGAGGCGCTGCTCGACGGGCCCGCGGCCGGGTCCCTTTAGCAGACCGGAAGATCGCACGTCCATTGGTCTAGGCCATTGTCTCCGCCCGGCCGACGCCCTAGGGTGGCGCCCGACAGCGGCCCGGCCGCACCTGGACCGGTGTGCCGGCCGCCCATCCCCGCACGGGAGTTCCGGTTGATCGAGACCACGGGACTGCGCAAGTCCTACCGCAAGAAGACCTCCCGCAGGAGCGGTGAGGACACCACCGTCGACGCCGTCCGCGGCATCGACCTCGCCGTCGACGCGGGCGAGATCCACGGCTTCCTCGGCCCCAACGGCGCCGGGAAGACCACCACCCTGCGCATGCTCGCCACCCTGATCCGCCCCGACGGCGGCCGGGCGACCGTGGCCGGCGCCGACCTCTTCGCCGACCCGGCGGAAGTGCGGCGCCGGATCGGCTACGTCGCCCAGGGCGGCGGCACCACCGACGGCGTCAGCGCGCGCGAGGAGCTCGTCCTCCAGGCCCGGATGCACGGCGCCCCCAAGGCGCGTGCCGTCCGGGCCGCCGAGGACGCGCTCAAGGCCTTCGACCTGGGCGAGTTCGGCGACCGCCCGTGCGCGACGTACTCCGGTGGCCAGCGCCGGCGGGTGGACATCGCGCTCGGAGTGATCCACGAACCGCGCGTGCTCTTCCTCGACGAACCCACCGTCGGCCTCGACCCGGCCAGCCGGGCGCACGTGTGGGCGGAGATCAAGCGGCTGCGCTCCGAAGGCATGACCGTCGTGGTCACCACCCACTACCTCGACGAGGCCGACGCGCTGTGCGACAGGGTGGCGATCGTCGACCACGGCCGGGTCGTGGCCGAGGGCACCCCCGAGGCGCTCAAGCGAGAGATCTCCGGGGACGTCGTGCTGGTCGGCCTGGCCGACACCACCGAGGGCGCCGCCGAACGCGCCGCCGAGGTCCTGAGGACCCAACCGTACCTGCACCGACTGGAGTTGCGGGGGGAGGACGGGCTGCGGCTCTACCTCGACGACGGCGCGGCCGCGATCCCCCGACTGCTGCGCGCACTGGACGGCGCGGGCGTCACACCCGGCACCGTCCAGCTCCAACGGCCCAGCCTGGACGACGTGTTCCTGGCCCGCACCGGCCGCTCGCTGGAGCAGACCGCCTGAGCCGCCACCTGGAAGGAGTTCGCGTGAAGCTCGCCCGTGACACCTGGCTGGTCTTCCAGCGGCAATTGCTGCTGATGATCCGCACCCCGGTCTGGATCGCCGTCGGAATCATCCAGCCCCTGTTCTACCTGCTGCTGTTCGCTCCCCTGCTCAAGAAGGTGCTCGCCCCCGAGGGCGCGAGCAGCTACGCCGACGCCTACCAGGTCTACGTGCCGGGCCTGTTGGCGGTGCTGTGCATCTTCGGCGGCCTGTTCACCGGCTTCAGCCTGCTCGGCGAGCTCAAGGCCGGCATCATCGAGCGCTCCCGGGTGACGCCGGTGAGCCGGCTGGCGCTGCTGCTCGGGCGCGCGCTGCGGGAGATGGTGGCGCTACTGGTGCAGGCCGTCCTCATCACGCTGATCGCGCTGCCGTTCGGGCTGCGAGTGAGCCCGCTCAACCTCCTGCTCGCCTACCTGCTGCTCGGCCTGCTGGCACTGATGACCTCGGCGATCTCCTTCGGCATCGCGCTCATGGTACCGACGGACGCGGCGATGGCACCGGTCGTGAACACCATCGCGCAGCCGATCGCGCTCCTGTCGGGCGTGCTGCTGCCGCTCACCCTCGCGCCCGACTGGCTGCGCTCCGCCGCTCACTGGAACCCCTTCTACTGGGCCGTGGAGGGCATGCGGGCGCTGTTCTCGGGGCACGCCGGCGACGCCGTGGTCTGGCAGGGGCTGCTGGTCGTCGTCGTGATGACCGTCCTGTCGGTGTACTGGTCGGCGCGGCTGTTCTCGACCCGCGTGCGCTGACGAGCGGAACGACGAGAAGGGCCCGGCCGGCACAGGCCGGACCCTTCTCGTCGTTCCGCTCAGCAGGACGTGATGAAGGCGGCCAACTTGGCTACTCCCTCGATGATCTGACGCTGCGTCACCGAACTGATGGAGAGCCGCAACAGGCGCTCTCCGCCGCCCCCCGGGTAGAACGGCGCCATCGGCGTCCAGAGCACGCCGTACTCCCGTGCGCACCGCTCCATCGCCGCGTCGTCCGCCGTGAACGGCACGGTGAGGACGGCGAAGAAGCCGCCCTCGGGCCGGTTCCAGGACACCCCCAGGCGGCGGCGCGCGGACGCCGGGAAGTGCCGTTCCAGCTCGCGCAGCAGCGTGTCCATCCCCGCCGCGTAGTGGGCCGTGGCGGCGGCGTTGGCGGCACGCAGGCGGCAGTCGTGGCGCAGCAGCATGCCGCCGATGACGGCCTGGCTGAGGGCCGGGGTGTTGACCGTCGTCATGCTCTTGAGCCGGGCCAGCTCGTCCGCCAGCAGGGTGCGCCGGCCGCCCGGGCCGGTCACCTCCTGGTCGGCGACGACGTAGCCGAGGCGGGCGCCGGGGAAGCAGGTCTTGGCGAAGGAGCCGAGGTAGACGACCCGGCGGTGGCGGTCCAGCGCCTTGAGGGTCGGCCGTTCGCCGCACGCGCGGACGAAGAAGCCGTACGGGTTGTCCTCGATGACGAGCAGGTCCTCGTCCGCCGCGACGGCCAGCAGCCGGGTGCGAGCGTCGACGGGCATGCTGGTGCCGGACGGGTTGGCGAAGTCGGGGACGACGTAGAGCGCGCGCGGGCGCCGGCCCTCGGCGCGGACGGCCCGGGCGGCGGCGCGGACGGCCTCCGGGTCGGGCCCGCCGGCCGGCCCCTCGGGAACGGGGCGGGTGGTGAGGTCGAGCAGCCGGGCGGCGCCGGTGACGCCCACGTAGCAGGGCGAACTGACCAGCAGGACGTCGTCCGGCGTGGCGCACAGCGCGCGCAGGGCGAGCAGCATGCCCTCCTGGGCGCCGACGGTCAGCGCCAGGGCCTCGGGGGCGACGGTGAGGCCCTCGTCGTTGGCGAGGGTGCGGGCGACCAGGTCGGCGATGATGCCCTTGGTGGGGCCGTACTGGAACAGCGCGGTGCGGACGGCGTCCCGGTCCAGGCCGCGGGCGGCCAGGTGCGCGAGGTAGGCGTCCAGGTGGGCCGGGACGTCCTCGGGCTCGAAGAAGCCCTCGTAGGGGCGGCCGGGGGCGAAGGAGACGGCGTCGGGATAGCGGGTGGTGACCTCGTTGAGGAAGGTCATCGCGTCGAGCAGCGGGTCGGAGAGGGAGGCGTGCAGGTCCGCCAGGTCGAGGGTCATCGCAGGGCCTCGCGCAGGCGCTCGGCGGCGTACCGCTGGGCCTCGGCGGCGGCGTCCAGGACGCCCGTCATGGCGAAGAAGCCGTGCGGCACGCCCTCGTACCGCCGTGCGCCGACCGGGACGCCCGCGGCGCGCAGGGCCGCGGCGTACTGCTCGCCCTCGTCGCGCAGCGGGTCGTACTCGGCGGTGATGACGGTCGCGGGCGGCAGGCCGGCCAGGCTCGGGGCGCGCAGCGGGGAGGCGTACGGGTCGGCGCCGTCGGCCGGGTCGGCGAGGTAGTGGCCCCAGTACCAGGCGGCCGAACGGCGGTTGAAGAGCAGCGGGTCGTCGTGCTCGCGCAACGAGGGGGTGTCGGCGGCGTGGTCGGTGTTGGGGTAGACGAGCAGCTGGTGGCGCACGGCCGGGCCGCCCTCGTCGCGCAGCAGGAGGGTGAGCGCGGCGGTGAGGTTGCCGCCCGCGCTGTCGCCGCCGACGGCGAGGCGGGCGGGGTCCAGGCCGAGGCTCTTGGCGTGGGCGGCCAGCCAGTGGACGGCGGCGCGGCAGTCGTGGAGGGCGGCGGGGAAGGGGTGTTCGGGGGCGAGCCGGTAGCCGACGGAGACGGTGGCGCAGCCGACGGCGTTGGTCAGGCGGCGGCAGATCGCGTCGCCGGTGTCGAGCGAGCCGAGGGTCCAGCCGCCGCCGAACAGGTAGAGCAGGACGGGAGGTTCGCCGTCGGCGGCCGGCCGGTGGAGGCGGAGGGCGAGGTCGCCGCCGGGGCCGGGGACGGTGAACTCCTCGACGGAGGCGACCGGTTCGGGTGCGCCCGCCGCCGCGCGGATGTCCGCGAGGTCGGCGGCGCGGGCCTCGGCGAGGGTGAGGGTGTAGAGGGGCGGCGCGCCGGAGGTCGCGCGGCGGGCGCGCAGGGCCTCGGCTTGGGGGTGGAGGGGCATGGGGGGGTGCCTTTCGGGTCGGGTCGGAGAGCCGCGGCGTCAGGGTGCGTGCATCGCAAGGCGGAGGATGGGGGCACCTCCCGGCCGAAGGCTGGGGGAGAGTCCATGCGGAGTATCGGCGACCGACGACAACGCGGCGAGGCGCGTGCCCTGGCGTCGCGGCACCCGGCCTGACCCGAAAGGCACACCCCTACACTCCTGTGGTCAGCGGTCGGCCTCGACGTAGATGGTCTCGTCGGTGCGGAAGGCGGTGTCGAGGTCGGCGACGTCGGCGCGGGCGCCCTCGCGGTAGGCGCAGTGGCGGATCCGCCCGGCCTCGAAGCCGGCCAGGCCGAGCACGTGCCGGAGCTCGTCGAGGTCGTAGATCCACTGGTGGCCGTAGTGCCGGAAGATCTGGTTAACCAGGAAGGCGGGGCGCGCGGGCATCGGCGGGCCGAAGCCGAGGGTGGTCAGGCGGCGGCGGTGCTTGGCGAGGAAGCCGTCGCCGGTGGCGTAGCCGACCAGGTAGCGGGCGAGGTCGGGGGTGGTGATCCGCAGGACGCCGCCGGGGCGCAGGACGCGGCGGGCCTCGCGCAGCCAGCCGGCCGCGACGGGCAGGGTGACGTGCTCGATCAGGTGCTCGGCGTAGACCCAGTCGACGCTGGCGTCGGCGAAGGGCAGCGGCCGGGAGACGTCCAGCTGGGTGAACCAGCGGTCGCCGTCGACGCGGTAGAGCGTGCCGGGCTCGGTGGCGGCGTCGGGACTGCGCAGGGTGGCGAGGTCGGTGCCGAGGCCGTGCGGGTGTGCCGTCCGGAATGCGGCGAACTCGATTCCGGTCAGGCCGAGTTCGCGGAAGCCGGCGTGGTCGCGGGGCAGGCCGCCGGGTGCGGCCTCCAGCTTCGCGCAGGTGGCGACGTCCGCGCTGAAGTCGTCGAGGCGGGCGGTGAGGCCCTCGGGGTCGTCCCAGTCCCAGCCGGGGAAGCGGTCCGCGTTCTTCGTCATGAGGGAGTTCTCCCAGTCGGGGTCGAACGGTCTCGGGGTTGAACCCGGTTCCGATTCGGCATTGTCGATATTCGGACGCCCGGTAATGAACCCCGGCGGGATTCTTGACCGTTGAACATTCACCGGTGTGCCGGCCACGGAGTGACCGCCGAGCGGTCCAGGTCGGCGAGCCGGGGGCGGCCCAGCAGGGCCAGGGTGTGCTCCAGTTCGTCGTGCAGGAGGTCGAGGACGCGGCGCACGCCCGCCTCGCCGCCGGTCGCGAGGCCCCAGAACGCCGGGCGGCCGATGAGCACGACAGCGGCGCCGAGAGCGAGGGCGAGGGCGATGTCCGCGCCGGTGCGGACACCGCCGTCGAGGAGGACGGGCAGCGCGCCCGGCACGGCGTCGGCGACCTCCGGGAGGGCGGCCAACGCGGGCACGGCACCGTCCAGTTGCCGTCCGCCGTGGTTGGACACCACGACGGCGTCGGCGCCGTGCTCGGCGGCGAGCCGGGCGTCCTCGGCGGTGAGGACGCCCTTGAGGACCAGCGGCAGCCGGGTGCGCTCGCGCAGCCAGCCGAGGTCGGCCCAGGTCAGCGAGGGGTCGAACTGCTCGCGCGCGTGGTCGGCGATGCCCGAACTCCCGCTCGCGGCACGGTGGCTGGCCGCCATCAGGGCCGGGTCGAGGTTGACGGCGCGGACGGCGGGCGGGATCGCGAAGCCGTTGCGCAGGTCGCGCAGGCGGCGGCCGATCCTGGGGGCGTCCACGGTGAGCACGAGGGCCGATATTCCTGCCGCCTCGGCCCGTTCGACCAGGGCCGCGAGGGCCGCGCGCTCGCGCAGCCAGTACAGCTGGAGCCAGACCGGGCCGGTGGCGGCGGCCGTGATGTCCTCCAGGGTGCGGCTCGCGAACATGCCGGCCACGAGCAGGGCTCCGGCCGCGCCGGCCGCCCGCGCGGTGGCCGTCTCGCCCTCGGGGTCGACCAGCCGGTGGTAGGCCATCGGGGCGATGCCGACCGGGAGCGCGAGCGGGCTGCCGAGCAGGGTGGTCGCGGGCGAGCAGGCCGAGACGTCGACGAGCGTGCGGGGCCGGAACGCGTAGCGGGAGAACGCCTCCCGGTTCGCCGCCAGGGTGCGTTCCGCGCCACTGCCGCCTTCGATGAAGTCCCAGATCTCGCGGGGGAGATGTGCGCGCGCGGCGCGCTCGATCCCGGCCAGCGTGGTCACTCCCACGGGCAGCTCCAATTCCCGGACGGCCACGCGCGGACCGCTCCCGGTTCGGCAGCGTAGGAGCAACAACCACATTGGTATAGACCTTGATTTGACCAATCGTCTGTGCCAAGGTCTGGCCACGGAATTGACCGTTTTGGTTGTTCACGGCGTCCATGTCAAATCCCCTCACTATGTGGAGCGGTGTTGACCGCCTTTTCAAGCTCTTCACTTCCGCTCGCGGATCGGATGCTCCCCGCGCAGCCGCACGCCGATGCCCCGCCCGACTGGATCGACCGGCTCCTGCTGGCCGGCGACGGGGGCGAGGAGTGCCTGCACTTCGGCGGCCCGATCGACCGGGCCGCCCTGCGCGCCCTCGTCGACGAGCAGACCGCTCGGCTCGCCGCCGCCGGTCTCGGCTCGGGCGGCACGGCGGCCCTGCGGCTGCCGCCCTCGGTGGCGTTCGTCGCCGTGCTGCTGGCAGCATGGCGGCTCGGCGCCCAAGTGGCGTTGCTCGACCACCGGTTGACCGACCACGAGGTCGACGCGGCGGTGGCCCGGCTGGCCCCGCAGGTCCTGGTGGG
Organism: Kitasatospora sp. NPDC059747; assembly: GCF_042732955.1. Lineage (NCBI taxonomy): Bacteria > Bacillati > Actinomycetota > Actinomycetes > Kitasatosporales > Streptomycetaceae > Kitasatospora > Kitasatospora sp. NPDC059747. The sequence continues at coordinate 69,895 of NZ_JBHWGV010000025.1, forward strand.
CTCCGCCCACCGGTCCGCGGCGGCACTGCGCGGGTTCTCCGACGTGGAGCCGGTGGCCGTGCGGCTGCCGGACGGACGGCCGGCCCGGACCGGGCACGCGCTGGTCCAGCTGAGCTCCGGGTCCACCGGCCCGGCCAAGGTGATCGCCCGCACCGCCGCCGACCTGCTGCGCGAACTCGACTGCTACCGCAGGCTGGTGGACTACCCCGGCGAGGGCGAGCGGGTCGTCCTGCTCTCCTCGGTGGTGCACGTGCTCGGCCTCGTCGGCGGACTGCTCAACGCCCTGTTCGCCCGCGCCGCGCTGACCGTGCCGGAGCGGATGACGGCCGCGGGCATCCTCTCGGCCGCCGCCCGCGGCGACCGGCCGGTCACCGTCATCGGCGTCCCGTTCCACGCCGAACTGCTGGCCGGCGCGGTCGCGCCGCCGCCGCTGCCCCGGCTGCGGCGGATGGTGGTGGCCGGCGAGCTGGTCCGTCCGGGCCTGGCCGCGCTGTTCACGGACCGGTACGGCGTCCCGCTCGGCACGATGTACGGGATGACCGAGACCGGGGTGATCGCCACCGACCTCTCGGGCGGGCTGCACCCGGCCAAGCGGCCCGTCCACGGCATGCGGCTGCGGCTCGTCGGGGGCGAGCTGCGGATCGCGGCGGGCACCTCGCCCTACCCGGGGCTGGACGACCCGGCCCGCTGGTCGGACGGCTGGCTGCACACCCGGGACGCCGCCCTGCTCGACCCGGACACCGGCGAGGTCACCGTCCTCGGCCGGCTGGACTCCCAAGTGTCCATCGGCGGCCTCAAGGTGGACCTCACCGAGGTCGAGCAGACGCTCACCGCTCTGCCCGCCGTCCGCGAGGCCGTCGTGGTCTTCGAGGACGGCGCCATCGAGGCGTACCTCGCCCTCGAAGCCGGCGCCGACCCGGCCGCCGTCCAGGACGGGCTCAGCCGCCGCCTGGCCGCCTACAAGCGGCCCCGCCGGCTCGCCCTCCTCCCCCGACTCCCGCGCACCGCGACCGGAAAGCTGCTGCGCGACCCGGCCGCCCTGCGCGACGCCGCCACAGCCACCACCGCCCGCTGACCAGCGCGCCTTCCTCTCCTAGGAGCCCTCCATGCAGGACCGCATCCGCGACTTCGTCCTCTCCGCCCTCGCCCAGATGCAGTACGACGTCTCCGGGGTCACCGGCGACACCGACCTCGGCCCGGCCGGGCTGGACCTCGAATCGCTCGCGCTGGCCGACCTGTCGGTCCAGGTCGAGGACGAGTTCGGGGTCAAGTTCGACCTCGACGAGATGGAGACCACCGCGATGATGACGCTCGACGAGTTCACCGCCGACGTCGTCCGGCGCATCGCGGCCGCCGGGGCCCAGGACCCGGCCGGCGCGGCCGCCGGCAGCGCCGCGTGACGCGCGCCGGCCGGCCGGACCGCGCCGAGGTCGTGGACATGCTGGCGGCGTTCGGGCAGCGCGCCGCCGACACCGTGCCCGACGAGCTCGGATCGCTGGAACTCACCTGGCTGATCGCCGAGTTCGAGCAGCGCTACGGCATCGAGGTCGACCTCGACGACGAGCGCTTCGCCGCCGTGCGGACCGTCGACGACGCCACCGGACTGCTGCGCGAGGCCCTCCTGGCGAGCACCTCCCCCGGAGCCGCGCAGCCATGACCGCCGTCCTCCCGGCCGCCGCCCGTCCGGTGGTCAGCGGCGTCGGCGTGCTCAGCGCGGCCGGGCGCGGCCTCGGCGAACTCACCGAGGCCGCCGCCCACGGCAAGGCCGCCTTCGGCGCCGTCACCCGCTTCGACGTGAGCGCGTGCCGCACCACCCGGGCCGCCCTGCTGCCCGCACCGGTGCCGTTCGCCGACGCGGTGCTGGACGCGGTCGGCCAGGCCTGCCGCCAGGCCGGGCTCGGCGCCGCCGACGGCGCGGCGACGCCCGTCCTGCTCGCACTGCACGGCGACCTGCGCACCCGTGCGACGGCCGACGCCGTCGCGGCCGGACTCGCCAGCGCCTGGGGACTCCACGGCGTCACCCGCGTCTACACGGGTGCCTGCGTGGCGGCGGCGACCGCTGTCGCCGACGCAGCCTCGCTGGTCGCCGCCGGGCGGCACGAGCGGGTGCTGGTGGCCGCCGGGCACCTCGTCGAACCGGGCGTGTTCGCGGTCTTCGACGCGGGCCGCGCCCTCGCCCGCGACGGCGAGCTGCGCCCGTTCAGCACCGGCCGGACCGGCACGCTGCTGGGCGACGCGGCGGCCGCCGTCCTGGTCGAGGCCGCCCCGGCCGCCGAGCGGCGCGGCGCCACCGCGCTCGCCCGGCTGGCCGGCTGGGGCCGCACCGGGGACGCCCACCACGTGTGCCGCCCGGAGCCCGACGGCGCCGGCGTGGCCCGCGCCATCGGGGCCGCGCTCGCCCGCGCGGGCGCCGGGCCGGCCGATGTCGGCTACGTCAACGCCAACGGCACCGGCTCCACACTGGCCGACCGGGCCGAAGCCCTGGCGCTGCACCGCGTGTTCGGCGCGCACACCGCCCGCCTGCCGGTCAGCTCCAGCAAGTCCGTCCACGGCCACGCCCTGGAGGCCTCCGCACTGCTCGAACTCGCCGTCACCATCGGCGCGTTGCTCAGCGGACGGCTCCCGGTGAACGCCGGCTGGCTCGGCCCGGACCCGGACGTCGGCCTCGACCTCGTCCTGGACGGACCGCGCGCCGCCGCACCGCGCTACGCCCTCAGCCTCAACTCCGCCTTCGGGGGCGCCAACACCGCCCTCCTCGTGGCCCGCGCATGAGCGGCGACCGTCAACCGGTCGGTGCGCACGCAGGCTTCGGGCCGACCCCTCCGAACACCCGGCCGGGTCCGGAGCGCCGGGCACCCCGCCCCGGCTCCACCCGCGACGCGCCCGTCGTGCAACCCCACCCGACAAACCCCCGCCCACCCCGGAATCGCCCGGCCGCACACCGCCGGCCGCCCCCGGTTCCCTCCGCCCACACCAGGACCGCCCCGCCCATGCTCCTGCCGCCGCCCCTGCGCATCCTCGCCGAGGCCCACTGGCCCGATCCCGACCGGGCGGACGACCCCTTGCCGCCCCTGCCCGGCTTCGCCGCCTCCACCTTCAACCCGCTCGTCGCCCACACCGCCGAACGCTGCCTGCGCGCCCACCACGGAGACGCACCCGCGCCCGGGCGCACGGCGCTGCTGCTCGCCAGCGCGAGCGGCGACCGCGCCACCGCGCGGGCCATCGACGAGGGCGCCGCACCCGGCCGCCGGACAGCCCCGCTGCTGTTCTTCCAGTCCAACCCCAACGCCGTCCTCGGGCACATCGCCGCCCGCTGGGGCCTGACCGGCCCCGTCGTCGCGATCAGCCCGGCCGAGCCCGCCCCGCCCGGCACCGTCCCCGCGGACGCTCTCGACCTCGCCGCCCTGCTCCTCGCCGACGGCGACGCCGACCGGGTCCTCGTCCTCGCCGCCGAACAGGAGGAGGACGGCGACCGGGCCGTCGCCCTCCTCGTCGAGAGCTGAACCGACCCGCCGCCGGCCGCCGTTGCCGGGCACACCTGCGCCCCCGCCTCCGTCGCCCGGGCCCACACACCCGGGCACAGTCGCCCGAACCCGCACACACACCCGGGTCAGGACACCCGGGACAGCCGCCGTCGCCGCGCGCACGCGCGGCCTGAGCGCCCAGCCCCAAGCCCACCGCCGGGGCCAACCCCGGCACCAAGGGAGGGATCCGCCCCCGTGACCACCCCCCGCACGACCGCACGCACCACGCCTGCCACGACGGGCCGCGTCCGCGGCCTCCTCGCCGACGACCCGGACGTCGGCGCCGGCTCCGTACTGACCAGCCGCCTCGCACTCGGCCTCGGCCTGGACGACCCGCTCCTCACCTTCGACACGCGGGTCGACGAGCACCCCGCCTGGCACGCCCTCAGCCTGCGCGAGCTCGACCGCGCCGTCCGCGCCCGCGCCGCCGCCCTGCACGGCCTCGGCATCGGGCGGCGCGACCCCGTCGTCGTCTACGCGAGCGACGCCGCCGACCACGTGCTCGCCTTCCTCGCGCTGGCCCGCCTCGGCGCGATCCCCGCCCTGCTCAACCCGCACCTGGACGGCGAGCGGGCCGCCCGCTACACCGCGCGCCTCGGCGCCGCCGGCGTCCTCGCCGACCCGGCCCACCTGGCCGCGCTGGCCGGCCACGAGCCCGGCGCCAGGCTGCTCCCGGAGATCGCCACCCTCGGCGCCGGCGACCCGGACGCCGCACCGGAGCCCCACCGGCACTGGTCCGACGACCCGGTCGCGATCACCCACTCCTCGGGCACGACCGGGATGCCGAAGGCCGTCGTCCACTCGCACGCGAGCCTGTACGCGGCGATCCGCCACCGGCTGCGGCTGCCGCGCCCGCAGGGGCAGGACCGGATGCTCAGCGCGCTGCCCGCGCCGCACGCGGCGACCCTGATCGCGGTCAACCTCGCCCTCAGCTCGCATACTCAACTCGCGCTGCTCTCAGGCCAGTCCGGCGCTGGTGTGCTGGACGCGATCGAGCGCTGGCAGCCGTCCGGCGTGGTCGGCTTCGCCGCCACCTGGGCCGACCTCGCCCGCCACGACCTGGCGGCGCGCGACCTCGCGTCCGTCGCCCTGTGGTGGAACACCGGCGACTGCGCCCACGAGACGCACATCCGCCGCCTGATCGCCACCGGCAGCCGGGAGACCGTCACCCGCGCCGGCCGCACCCGCGAACCCGGCTCGCTGTTCGTCGACGGGCTCGGCTCCACCGAGATGGGCCACTCGCACTTCTTCATCACCCACGGGCCCGGCACCGACCGCTACGGGCGCTGCGTCGGGCGCCCGCACGCCTTCGTCGACTGCGCCGTCGTCGGCCCGGACGGCGAACCGCTCGGCCCCGGCGAGATCGGCGAACTCGCCACCGCCTCGCCCACCCTGGCACTCGGCTACTGGAACGACTCGGCGACCACCTTCCGCACCAGGATCCGCGGCCGCTTCCTCACCGGCGACCTCGTGTACCGGGACGAGGAGGGCTACTACTACCACGTCGACCGGGCCGTCGACTCCGTCGAACTCGGCGACGGCTCACGGCTGTTCACCGCGATGTCGGAGGAACGCGTGCTGGCCGCGTGCCCGGACGTGACGGACTGCACGGTCGTCGCCGTCCGGGACGGCGAGCGCGTCGTCACCGACGTGCTGCTCCTCCTCTCCGACGGCGCCGACCCGGCCGCCGACCGGACGAAGGACGTCGTCGCCGCCCTGGACGAGGCCGCCGCGGCGACCGTCCGCCGGGTGCTCGTGGTCCGCGCCGACGACCTCCCGCTCGGCCCGACCGGCAAGGTCCGCAAGGTCCTGCTGCGGGAGCGCCACCTGGCGGAGGTGCGGGCATGAGCGTTGTCGTCACCGGCCTCGGGCTCGTCTCGCCGCTCGGCCGCAAGCCCGCCGACGTCTTCGACGCCCTCGCGGCGGGCCGCTCGGGCCTGAGCGCCGTGCCCGAGGGACATCCCGCCCACGGCTGGCTGCCGGTCGCCGGGATCGCGCCGCCGGTGGACGGCCGCGAGGTGCTGCCGCCCACCGAGACCCGCTGCGTGGACAGATTCGTGCTGCTCGCCCTGGCCGCCGCGGACGACGCGCTCGCCGACGCCGGCCTGGTCGTCGGGCGGGACGTGGACCCGCACCGGACGGCCGTCGTGCTGGCCACCGGCGGGGGCGGGCTCGAAACCTTCGAGCAGCAGTCGCACCGCCGCCTGGAGCGCGGCCGCCCGGGCGTCAGCCCGTACCTGCTGCCGGGAATGCTCTCCAACATGGCGACCGCCCGGATCGCCATCAAGCACGGGATCCGCGGCTACAGCTCGGCCGTCGTGACGGCCTGCGCGGCGGGCGCCCAGGCGGTCGCCGAGGGCCTGCGGCTGATCCGGGCCGGGGACGCGGACGTGGTGGTGTGCGGCGGGACGGAGTCCTCGCTGCACCCGACGATCGCCGCCGCCTTCACCAACGCCCGTGCACTGGCCCAGGGTTGGGACGATCCGGAGGAGGCGAGCCGGCCGTTCGACGCCCGCCGCAACGGCTTCGTGCTCGGCGAGGGCAGCGCCGTCCTCGTCCTGGAGCGCGCCGGGCACGCCGACGCGCGCGGCGCCGCCGGGTACGCGGACGTCCTCGGCTGGGGCGCCTCCACCGACGCCCACCACCCGACCATGCCCCGCCCCGACGGCGCGGGCGCCGCCGACGCGATGCGCGCCGCGCTGGCCAACGCGGGCCTCGCGCCCGGCGACATCGACTACGTGAACGCGCACGGCACCGGCACCAGGCTCGGCGACGCCGCCGAGACCGCCGCACTGCGCACCGTGTTCGGGCCGCAGCCGCCGGCCGTCTCCTCCACCAAGGGAGCGACCGGGCATCTCCTGGGCGCCGCAGGCGCGTTGGAGGCCGCGGTGACCGCGCTCGCGGTGGCACGGGGAACGCTGCCGCCGACCCGCAACCTGGCCGACCCCGACCCGGCCTGCGACCTCGACCACGTCCGGGGCGCGGCCCGGACCGCGCCGGTGCGCGCGGCGCTGAGCAACGCCTTCGCCTTCGGGGGCCACAACCTCAGCCTGATCCTCGGCCCGGCGTCCACCCGGCGCGCCAAGTAGCCCGACGCCACCGGCCGTTACCCGTTCTTCGTCGCTCCCGAGGGGGAGATCCCGTTGTCCATCCAGACCATCACCCATGTCGAGTTCGCGTGCGCGGACGCCGACAAGACGGCCGCCGGGCTGCGCGCCGACTACGGCTTCGCCGCCGACGCCCCGCAGACCTCGCCCGACGGCCTGCGCACCGTCCGCGTCCACCAGGGCGACATCCGCCTGCACCTCGTCTCGGCAGCCCGGCCCGGCCACCCCGTCGCCGAGTTCGTCGCCCGGCACGGGGACGGCGTCGCCGTGCTCGCGCTCGGCTGCGAGGACCCGCAGGCGGCCATGGAGCGCGCCGAGCGGCACGGCGCCCGGGTGCTCGACCGCGACGGCGCACTGGTCGCCGGCTTCGGCGACGTCGCGCTGCGGTTCGTGCCGCCCGGCGCCGGAGCGTCCGCGCCCGGGCTGCTGGACGCCCTCGACCACGTCGCGATCTGCGTCCCCGGCGGCCAACTCGCGGACGCCGTAAGGTTCTGCGAGGCGGCGCTCGGCCTCCACCGGATCTTCGGCGAGTACATCGAGGTGGGCGAGCAGGCCATGGACTCCAGCGTCGTGCAGAGCGCCTCCGGCGAGGTCACCTTCACGCTGATCGAGCCGGACACCGGCCGGCGCCCCGGCCAGATCGACGAGTTCCTCGCCGCCAACGAGGGCGCCGGCGTCCAGCACCTCGCCTTCCGCACCGCCGACATCGCGACCGCCGTCCGCACGATCCGGGCCCGCGGCGTGGAGTTCCTGAGCACCCCTGACGCCTACTTCGACGCCCTCGCCGAGCGGTTCGGCGAGACCGCCATCCCGGTGGGGACGCTGCGCGAACTGCACGTCCTGGTCGACCAGGACCACGGCGGGCAGCTCTTCCAGATCTTCGCCCGCTCCACCCACCCCCGGCGGACGTACTTCCTGGAGCTCATCGAGCGCCAGGGCGCCGGCACCTTCGGCACCGCCAACATCAGGGCCCTGTACGAGGCCGTCGAGCGGCAGAGCTCGGCCGCCGCCCGGTGACCGACCGGCCTCGAAAGGCACGCCCGGCCCACCCTCGAAAGGCACATCAGTGACCACCGCAGAGTTCCACCTCACCGACGCCGAACGAGCGCTGCTGCCCACCCCCGACGACGTCGACCACTACCGGACGTACGGCTGGTACCTGTCCCACAGGCTGTTCAGCGACGCCGAGCTGGACTCCCTCCAGGCCGCCACCGAGCTCTACTACGCGGGCCACCGCGACCGCGAACTCCCCGTCCGTCCGGCCCGGTTGGCCTCCTGGACGCCGGCGGACGGCCCGGTCCAGCGGCACAACGACTACGTCCACTACGAGAGCGACGCGATCGGCGCGGTCCTGCGCAAGCCGCTGGTCGGCGCCGTCGCCGCGCTGCTCGCCGGGGCCGAGGAGATCCGGATCTTCCAGGCCACCCTGATCTACAAGCCGCCGGTGCCCGAGGAGCCCACCAACCGGGTGCCGTGGCACTTCGACAAGCACTACTGGCAGACCTGCACCTCGGAGGAGATGCTCACCGCGTTCATCCCCTTCCACGACTGCGGCGACGAGAACGGCACGATCACCATGATCGACGGCAGTCACCGCTGGCAGGAGCTCGCCTCCGGCGAGGACTCCACCCGGCACTTCGCCGACCGCGACGGCTCCGAGCTGGAGGCCATCCTCGCCGCGAACGCCGCCCACAACGGGCAGCAGGTGCGGAAGGTCCCGATGCCGATCCCGCGCGGCCACATGAGCTTCCACCACTGCCGCACCTACCACGGCAGCGGCCCCAACCTGGCGTCCTTCCCCCGCCGGGCCGTCTCCCTGCACCTCCAGGACGGCGCCAACGCCTACCGCCGCCACGAGCGGCCGGACGGCGGCCCGGTGGTCTACAACCACGACGTGCTGGTCCGCCGCACCGCCGACGGCCGGCCCGACTACGCCGACCCGGACTTCTGCCCGGCGATCTGGCAAGGGGCGCTGTGACGGGCACGGCCGCCGCGACGGCGCCGCTCGACACGCCCGCCGAGCGGTACCGGATGCTGCGGCTGATCCGCGGCTTCGAGGAACTCGCGCTCGCCCTCGTGAGGGCCGGCGCGATCCCCGGCGGCATCCACCCGTACATCGGACAGGAGGCCGTCGCGGTCGGCGTCTGCTCCGCGCTCGGCCCCACCGACCGGCTCACCAGCACCCACCGCGGCCACGGCCACGTGCTCGCCCGGGGCGCCGCGCCGCACCGGCTGCTCGCCGAACTCGCGGGCCGGGTGGACGGGTTGAACGGCGGCCGGGGCGGCTCGATGCACGCCGCCGACCTGTCGCTCGGCATCCTCGGCGCCAACGGCATCGTCGGCGCGGGCGCGCCGATCGCCGTCGGCGCCGCGTGGGCGGCCCGGCAGGCCGGCGGCGGCCGGGTCGCGGTCGCGTTCTTCGGCGACGGCGCGCTCAACCAGGGCGTGGTGCTGGAGTCGTTCAACCTCGCGGCGATGTGGCGGCTGCCGGTGGTCTTCGTGTGCGAGGACAACGGCTACGCGACCACCCTGCCCGCCGCCGCGGCGGTCGCGGGCAGCGCGACCGGCCGGGCGGCCGCCTTCGGCATCCCCGCCGAGGAGGTCGACGGGATGGACACCGAGGCCGTCCGCGCCGCCGCCCGCCGCGCCGTCGACCGGGCGCGCAGCGGCGGCGGCCCGGCCTTCCTGGAGTGCCGCACCTACCGCTTCGAGGGCCACCACACCATGGAACGCCGGATGAAACCGCGCTACCGCACCCCCGAGGAGGTCGACGCCTGGCGCACCCGCGACCCACTGCCCCGGGCCGCCGCCCTGCTCGACCCCGCCGCGGTCGCCACGATCGACACAGAAGTCTCACAACTCCTTTCCAGTGCCGAGGATTTCGCGCTGGCATCCGCACACCCCGACCCGGCCGGCGCCGCCGACCACCTGTACGCCGACGGGCTGCGCCCCAGAGCAGGAGCGGTGATATGACCCGCCTGTCGTACACCAAGGCGCTCAACCGGGCGCTCGCCGACGAGCTCGCCGCGGACCCTGCGGTCTGCGTGTTCGGCGAGGACATCGGCGCCGGCCTGGCCGGCCCCACGCTCGGGCTGCTGGACCGCTTCGGCCCGGAGCGGATCGTCGACACCCCGCTCTCCGAGCAGGCGTTCACCGCGATGGCGATCGGCGCCGCGCTCGCAGGGCGGCGGCCCGTACTGGAGTTCCAGATCCCCTCGCTGCTGTTCCTGGTCTTCGAGCAACTCGTCAACCAGGCCCACAAGTTCTCCCTGATGACCGGCGGCCAGGCGGGCGTGCCGCTGACCTGCGTCGTGCCCGGCTCCGGCTCCCGGGACGGCTGGGCGGGCCAGCACTCCGACCACCCGTACAGCCTCTTCGCGCACGCCGGGGTGAAGACGGTCGTGCCCGCCACCCCGACCGACGCCTACGGGCTGCTGCGCTCGGCCATCCGCGACCCGGACCCGGTCGTCCTGTTCGCACCCGCCGCCGCCCTGCCCGTCCGGGAGACGGTGACGTGGGAGCTCGCGCCGGTCCCGCTCGGCCGGGCCCGGATCCACCGCTCCGGCACCGACGTCACCGTCGTCGCCGTCGGCCACCTCGTCCACGACGCGCTCGCGGTGGCCGAGGAGGTCGCCGAGGAGATCTCCGTCGAGGTCCTCGACCCGCGCACGCTCCATCCGCTCGACTGGCCCGCGCTCGCCGCCTCGCTCGAACGCACCGGCCGGCTGGTCGTGTTCGACGACTCCAACCGCAGCTGCGGCTTCGGCGCCGAGGTGCTCGCCACCGCCGCCGAGGAGCTGCGCCTCACCGCCCCGCCGCGCCGGGTCACCCGCCCGGACGGCGCCGTCCTGCCGTTCGCCCCCGCCCTCGACCGCGCCCTCCAGCCGAGCCGCGACCAGCTGCGCCGCGCGCTGTACGCGGTACTCAAGTAGCCCCTCCCCTCTCCCCCGAAAGGACTCCGCATGTCCACCAACCGCTACCACTGGGACCGTTCGCACCCCGGCCTCACCGGCCTCCAGCAGGCCGTCGACCCGCTGCGCCGCGAGGTGGTCGGCCACACCGTCTACGGCGGGCTGACCGGCCTCGGTCGGGTCCGCACGTTCCTGGAGAGCCACGTCTTCGCCGTCTGGGACTTCATGTCGCTGCTCAAGAGCCTCCAGCGCGACCTGACCTGCGTCGACGTCCCGTGGGTGCCGGCCGGCCCGACCGCGAGCCGACGGCTGATCAACGAGATCGTGTTGGTCGAGGAGAGCGACGAGCTCGGCGAGGGCTACACCAGCCACTTCGAGCTGTACGTCGACGGGATGCGCCGGGCGGGTGCCGACACCGGCCCGGTCGAGGCCTTCCTGGAGCTGCTGGGCGCCGGCACGGCCGTCCCGGAGGCACTGAAGGCGGCCGGGGTGCCGCAGGCCGCCGCCGACTTCACCGGCACCACGTGGTCGATCGTCGAGAACGCGCCCGTGCACTGCCGGGCCGCCGCCTTCGCCTTCGGCCGGGAGGACCTGATCCCGGACATGTTCGCCCAGGTGGTGCGGATCGACGACCCGGACGGTGCGCTCACCGTCTTCAAGGACTACCTCGTGCGGCACATCGAGGTGGACGGCGAGCAGCACACCCCGATGGCCATGCAGATGCTGATCGACCTGTGCGGCGAGGACGACGCGAAGTGGGCGGCGTGCGCCGAGACCGTCCGGCTCGCCCTGCGGGCCAGGGCGCAGCTCTGGACGGCCATCGAGAAGGCTTTCTGACGAAGCTTTCCGACGGATCGTCAGATCACTCGGGGTACGGCCGCGGCCGGCGGGGGCAGTTCGTCGGCCGGGTCGCGGAAGCGGTGCAGCGCCGCCCGGCCCTCGGCCCCGCGCAGGCGGGCGGCGAGCCGGGCGGGCAGCACGACGGTGGCCAGGAGGCCGGTGCCGCGGAAGCCCTCGACCGTCCAGCAGACCCACGGCAGCGGGTAGTTGGCGGCCGGGCTGAAGTACACCGGCCGCTCGCCCTGGAAGCGGACGTCGTACGCGCCGAAGCGGCTCCAGTTGGAGAAGCTGAAGCGGCGGGCCGCCGGGTCGAAGCCGACCGGGACGCAGTCGCCCAGCCGGTCGCGGCCGACGGCCGCCAGGAAGCGCAGGTTGGCCCGCAGGTTGAGGTGCTCGGCCGGGAAGTCGGCCACGGCCGTGCGCAGGGCGGCGGCGAGCGCCGCGGGCCCGTCCTTCGCGGAGTGCGTGAGGTGCAGGTCGCTCAGCAGATTGCCGACGTGAGCGGGCGAGAGGCCGAGCCAGCGGCGGGCGTTGACCGGGACGGTGAGCATTCGTTCGGCTTCGTCGCCGTCCAACTCTCGGACGGTGCACACGACATGGGCGCAGAGGACGTCCCCGGCGGAGAGCCGCCGTCCGGCCGCCGCGCCGAAGTCGGCGCGCATCCGCTCGATCTCGGCGTCTCCGAAGTAGATCTGGACGGTCCGGTTGGCGCGCGGCCCGGCCGCCACCTCGCGGGCCAGGAACGCGGCCTCGGCCGGGTCGGGCAGCCGGAAGCCGGGCCGTCCGCAGTCCTCGGCGGGGAGCACCTCGTCGAGCAGCGCGTCCTGGTCGGCGACGAGTTCGGCCTCCGGCAGCGGCTCGCCCTCGACCGCCGCCGACCATGCGCGCATCAGCAGCATGAAGCTCTGCAGGTCCCCGACGGCGTGGTGCCAGGAGCAGCCGAGCACGGTGCCGCCGTCCGCGGTGCGGGTGACGCGGACGGTGAACAGCGGCCCGCCGCCGGTGCGCGCGGCCGGGGCGTCCACCGGGTCGACCAGTTCGGCGCCGGCGGCGGCGACGCGGCCCATCGTCTCGGCGAGCGTGCCGTCCACGGCGTGCACGTCGAAGGGCACGCCGGCGTCGTCGCAGACGGCCTCCAGGGCGCCGCCGGCGGTGGTGCGCAGCCGCCCGGCGAAGACCGGGACCCGGTCGAGGGCGCGGGCGAGGCCGGCGGCGAGCCGCTCGTCGTCGAGCGGCCGGTCGAAGAAGAGCACGACCGAGACGGCGAGGTCGGCCAGCATGGTGTCCATCAGTCCGCAGCGCAGGACGGTGCCGGGCGCGCGGCCCGCTCGCACGATCCGGGAACGGCGCAACTCCGGCCAGGCGTTCATGCGTTCCGTCCCCGGGTGGTCGGCGGATGGCGTGCGGGCACGCCGAACGATAGTGGCGCGCGGATCCAGTGGTCCAGTCCAATCACCGGGTGAAAACGCGCCCCCGGACACCCCCGGCGATACAATGCCGACCATGGGAGAGCGCCTGGCCGCACCCGTGGCACCGCCCCTGATGGTGGTCACCGACACCGACTCGCAGCTGATCGATCCGGGCCGGTCCTACCACGTCGGCCGCGACCCGACGAGCGAGATCGTCCTGGACGACCCCCGCGTCTCGTGGCACCACGCCGTCCTGCACGCCATCGGCGACCACTGGGAGCTGGAGGACGTCGGCAGCACCAACGGCACCTACGACGACGGGCGCCGGATCAGCGCCGAGGACGTCGGTCCCGGCACCCGGGTGCGCTTCGGCAACCCCGCCGACGGCCCGTCCGCGACCTTCGCCGGCCTCCCCCGGCCCGCGCCCGGCGAACGCCCGTCCCTGGTCGCCCCGCAGTCCTCCGGCACCTTCCGCAGCCCCAGCGCCGTACTGCCGCTGCCCGCCCGGGCCGTGCGGATCGGCCGCTCGCCGGACAACGACCTCGTCCTGGACGACCTCGTGGTCTCCCGCCACCACGCCGAACTGCGCGAACTGCCCGGCGGCGGACACGAGATCGTCGACCTCGACAGCCACAACGGCACCTACCTCAACGGCAGCCCGGTCCGGCGCGCGCCCGTCGGCCCGGCCGACATCATCGGCATCGGCCACTCCGCGCTGTGCCTGTCCGACGGCCACCTCGTCGAGTACACCGACACCGGCGAGATCTCCCTCGACGTGCAGGACCTCGTCGTCCGCGTCGGCCCCGACCACCGGGTGCTGCTCGACCGCGTCGGCTTCCCGCTCCCCGAGAAGGCGCTGCTCGCGGTCGCCGGCCCGAGCGGCGCGGGCAAGTCCACGCTGCTCAACGCCCTCACCGGGCTGCGCCCCGCCGACGAGGGCACCGTCCTGTACGACGGACGCGACCTCTACCGCGACTACGCCGAACTGCGCCGCCGGATCGGCCTCGTGCCGCAGGACGACATCCTGCACACCCAGCTCACCGTGCGCCGCGCCCTGTCCTACGCCGCCGAGCTGCGCTTCCCCGGCGACACCGACCCGCACGAGCGCGAGGCGCGGGTCACCGAGGTGATCCACGAGCTCGGCCTGGACGAGCGGGCCGACCAGGTCATCGCGAGCCTCTCCGGCGGCCAGCGCAAGCGGGTCAGCGTGGCCCTGGAGCTGCTGACCAAGCCCTCCCTGCTCTTCCTCGACGAGCCGACCTCCGGCCTGGACCCGGGCATGGAACGCTCGGTGATGCACATGCTGCGCGGGCTGGCCGACGACGGCCGCACGGTGGTCGTGGTGACGCACAGCGTGCTGAGCCTGAGCGTGTGCGACCGCCTGCTGGTGCTCGCCCCCGGCGGCCGGACGGCCTACTACGGGCCGCCGCAGGAGGCGCTGGCGTTCTTCGGCTTCGACGAGTGGCCGGAGGCGTTCGAGGCGTTCGAGAGCGACGACCGGGGCGTCTGGCAGCAGCGCTTCCGCGCCTCGCCGCAGTACCACCGGTACATCGCCGCCGAGGCCGCCGCGGCCGTCCCCAGGGGACCCGCCGCCCCGGCTTCTCCCGCCATCGGCCGGGAGAAGCCCCAGGGCTGGTTCGCCCAGCTCGGCACCCTCGTGCGCCGCTACACGGCGGTGCTCGCCGCCGACCGGCTCTTCCTCACCATCATGGTCGTGCTGCCCTTCGTCATCGGCGGCATGTGCCGGGCGATCGCGGGCACCCGGATCTCCCAGGAGAACGCGATCAACTGCCTGATCACGCTCTGCCTCGGCGCCCTGCTGACCGGGTCCGCGAACTCGGTGCGCGAGCTGGTCAAGGAGCGCGCGATCTACCGGCGGGAACGCGTGGTCGGACTGTCCCGGTCGGCGTACGTGGTCTCGAAGGTCGTGGTCCTCGGCGCGGTCACGGTCGGTCAGGCCGCGCTGCTGACCGTGGTCGGCATCGCCGGGGTGAGGATCGAGCCCGAGCTGCCGCCGGGCGCACCGCCCGCGGTGACCACCGGCGTCGTGATGCCGCAACTGCCCGAACTGATCGTCGCGGTGGCCGTGCTCGCGTTCTCCGCGATGATGCTCGGGCTGCTGGTCTCGGCGCTGGTGGCCCAGGAGGAGGCCACCATGCCGCTGCTCGTGCTCGTCTCGGTGGTCCAGATCGTCTTCACCGGCCTGATGCTCAAGCTGCACGGCGTGCCCGGCCTGGAACAGGCGTCCTGGCTCGTGCCGTCCCGGTGGGGCCTGTCCGCCATGGCCCGCACCGTCGACCTGCGCAACCTGTCCTTCCCGACCGTCCTCACCGCCGACCCGCTCTTCCGCCACGAGCGCCGCGGCTGGCTCCTCGGCATGGCCGCGCTGGCCGCGCTCTCGGTGACGTACGGCCTGCTCGTCCTGGCCCTGCTGCGCCGCCACGAGCCCGCCGTCATGCGGAAGTAGCTGGCGCCGCCGCGCCGGGAAGCCCCGGCCCGCCGCCGGTAGAGTGGGAACCGACCTGTGGTGCGAGTGCCGCACGCAGCCCCCGCCCCGGGGCCCGACCCCCGGGCGCCGGCCCGCGCGGCGGAGGAAATGTGCCGCGCATGGACGAGTTCGCGTTCCGCCCCACCCACATCGCCCCGCCCGGCGGGATGGCCACCTGGGCGGCCCCCGACCCGGCCCGGCCGTCGGCCCGGCTGGACGAGCTGCTCCCCGTGCGGCTCGTCGCCCGGCAGGGCGACTGGGCCCGCGTGCTGTGCTCCAACGGCTGGACCGCCTGGGTCGACGCCCGCCTGCTGATCACCCTCCCGGACGCCCCGCCGGTCGCCGGCGGGGCGCCCGCCCGCACCGCCGACCCGCGCCCGGCCCTCGCCGACGCGGCGGCCGCCCTGGAGCGCCACCGGGCGCTGCTGGAGCGGCTGGCGGCCGGCGCCCTGGACCTGGAGTCCTTCCGGGAGCAGACGCGCGGCCTGCGCGTCGGCCTGGTCGTCGACGGCGAGGCGCTGTGGGTGTTCGACCCGGTGCACGACCGCTGGTGCTACTGCGACGGGCTCCAGCTCCAGACGTACGCGGCCACCGACCGGGTCGAGCCGGAGCCCGCCTCCCCCGCCCCCGCAGAACCCGCCTCCCCTGCCCCCGCGGAGCCCGACGACTACGCCCGCACCCGGGCGGCCGAACCGTGATCCCGTCCGGACCGGGCACCGGCCCGCCGCCCGAGAGCCCGATGGGGCCCGCCGACGCCGCCGGCCTGCCCGCCGGGATGGTCGGGCGCGAGGTCGCCGGCTACCGCCTGGAGGGCGAGGTCGGGCGCGGCGGCATGGCCGTCGTCTACCGCGCGAAGGACCTGCGGCTCGGCCGGACCGTCGCCGTCAAGCTCCTGGCCCCCGAGCTGGCCCGCAACGAGGTGTTCCGGCAGCGGTTCATGCACGAGTCCGAGGCCGCCGCCGCGATCGACCACCCGCACATCGTGCCGATCTTCGAGGCCGGGGAGCACGAGGGCATCCTGTTCATCGCGATGCGCTACGTCGACGGCGGCGACCTGCGCGCCCTGATGGGCCGCAGCAGGCCCTTCCCGGTCGACCGGGCCGCCCGGCTGGCCCTGCAGATCGCCTCCGCCCTGGACGCCGCGCACGACCACGACCTGGTCCACCGGGACGTCAAGCCCGGCAACGTGCTGGTCGCCGCCGGCACCGACAGCGAGCACCCCGAGCACCTGTACCTCGCCGACTTCGGGCTCACCAAGAAGTCCCTGTCGCTCAGCGGGCTGACCAGCGTCGGCCAGATCGTCGGGACGCTCGACTACGCGGCGCCCGAGCAGATCTCCGGCCGCCCGCTGGACGGGCGCTGCGACCAGTACGGCCTCGGCTGCGTGGTGTTCGAGATGCTGGCCGGCGCGCCGCCGTTCCGCCGCGAGAGCGACCTCGCGCTGCTCTGGGCGCACCTCAACGACCCGCCGCCCCGCGTGCGCGAGCACCGCCCCGACCTGCCCGAGGCCGTCGACGCCGTGGTCGCCCGGGCGCTCGCCAAGGCGCCCGAGGACCGGTACGCGACCTGCCTGCAGTTCGTCGCCGAGCTGCGCGCGGCGGTGGCCTCCGTCGCCGCGCCCGCCGCCTGGACGGGCGGCGGACCGCCGACCCAGGTGGTCCCGGCGGTCGCCGCGGTCTCCTCCGTGCCCGAGCCGCCCGCGTGGGCCGCGCCGGTCGTCCACCCGCCGCCGCGCGGCGGAGAGGAGCGGTACGCCCCATGAACACCGTCAGCCAGGTCTTCGCCATGCTCGCCGCCGCCGTCCACATCATCGCGTGGCCGCTGGAGAGCTTCCTCTACGGGCACCCGCGCGTGCGCTTCCTGCTCACCGGCAGCACGGCGGACGCCCCGGAGGTGCGGGTGTGGCGCTTCAACGTCGGCTTCTACAACCTGTTCCTCGCGCTGGGCCTGGTCGCGGGGCTGGTCCTGCTGCACACCCGGCACGACACCGCCGGTCGGGCGATGATCACCTACGTCAGCACCTTCATGATCGCCGGCGGGGTCATCCTGTTCGTCTCGGAACCCAAGGTCTGGCGCGGCGCCCTCGCCCAGGCGCTGCCGCCGGTGGTGGTCCTGCTGGCCGAGGCGTTCTGAGGCCCCGATCTGAGGCCCCGACCGGTCACACGCGTCAGCCCTCTTCCGGCACCTCGCCCCGGCGTCCGACGCGCGCCGCGAGCAGCGCGCCGAGAGCACCGGCCAGCAGTCCCCAGCCGGCCGCCAGGGGCACGGCCGTCCACAGGTACGGGTGGAGCGTGAGGCTGCCGTTGCCGAGCCCGGCCAGGGGGCCGCCCGCACTGCCGAGGACGGAGCCCAGGAGGCCGCCGAGCCCGCTCTCCCCCACGCCGACGCCGAGCACGGACAGCCCGTAGTCGGCGTCCACCCGGGTCCACGCCCCGATCAGGGCGACCGCCACGGCCGTGGCCAGCGCCAGCCGGACGGCGTGCTGCCACAGCGGGACGGTCCTCGGCGAGCGGTAGGCCGCGAGGAAGCCGGCCGCGAGCAGCAGGACGGCGGCGATCGGCAGCAGCCACCAGCTGCGCGCGTCCTGGTCGGCGAGGGTGCCGAGGCTCACCGTCGCCTCGTGGCCCTCCGGTGCGCGCAGCACGTCGGCGAGCGGCTTGGGCACCGGCAGGCCGAGGGCCCCGGAGAGCCGGCCGTGCCACTCGGCGCCGAGCCCGACGCCGAACGCCAGCCACCCGAGGTTCGGCAGGGCGAGCAGCACGACCGCCATCGTCTGCCGCCCGTTGCCGTGCGCGAGCGCCGTCACCACGCCCGCCACCACGCCGATCGCGACGTACCCGAGCAACACCGTCCAGAGCGCGAACGCGGCCGGGCGCACGGCCTGTTGGTACGGCAGCAGCGCGCGCGGCAGCGGCGCCCGCCGGGACACCGCGAACGTGCCCGCGAGCACCACGAGCAGCCACGCCAGCCCGATCCCGACGGTGGTCGGCCCGTCCGCGTGGAAGCCCACCTCGGGGGTCAGGCCGAGCGCGTTGCCGATGGCCTGCTCGATGCCGCCGCCGAGCGGGACGGTGAAGGTGTGCGAGGCGCCGAGGGTGAGCAGGACCAGGGCGAGCAGCCAGAGCACCACCGTCCGCACGATCCGGCCGAGCAACTCGGTGCCGCCGGTCACCGCGCGGAAGCGCAGTTGACGCAGGAACACCTCGGCCATCACCACCGCGCCGGCCAGCCCGACGGACAGCGGCATCGCGCTGATCCCGGCGTCCACGGCGGCGAACTGACCGGCCCCGCCGTCCAGTTGGACGGACCCGCCGACGGCCAGCGCCACCGTGGCGGCGAGCACCGACGGGAACCCGCCGCCCGGGAGGTCGTCCGCGCCGGCCAGCCAGAGGCCGAGCGCGGCCACCGCCGCCATCGCGGCGAGCCCGGCCACGACGACGGCGAGCGCGTCCAGCCACCCGCGCACGGCGCCGGGCGCTCCGGCGGGGGCGGTCGCGGCCTGCTGCATGTCGCCTCCTGCTGTTCCTGCGGGTGCCGGACGGGTTCCGGTGTGCCGGACGGCTTCCGGCCTGGCGGACGGTCCGGGTGTGCCGGACGACTTCCGGTGCGCCGGACGGTCCCGGGCCTGCCGGACGGCTTCCAGCCTGGCCGAAGCGGCGTCGGCACGCGCGGCGACGGTGCGCGTGCCCGCTGTTGCGACATCCGGGGCACGGGGGGAGAAATGGAACCCAGCGGCAGAAGCGTTCCCCGCCGGCCCTCTGCGCCGGCCGCCTACGAAACGGAGCCGCCATGAGTTCCCAACCCCCTCCCTCCGGCCCGCCCGTCGGCCCCCCGTCCGGCCCGCTCTCGGGCGGCGGCGCGGCCGGCCCGCCCTCCGTCCCGCCACCGCCCTCCGGGCCGCCGGGACAGTCCGGACCGCCCACCGGCGGCCCAGGGCGCGGGCCCCGCCGTCCGTGGTGGCGCTCCGGACGCGGCATCGCGGTGGGCGCGGGGGTGCTGGCGGCGGCCGTGGTGGCCACCGTGCTGGTCGTGAACAACCAGAGCGGCGGCAGCAAGAACGAGATGGTGCCGACCGCCAACGAGGTCGCGCTGCAGGCGCCGGCCGACTCGGGCCCCGACCCGTTCACCCAATCGGTGGAAACCACCCCGGTGAGCGCCCCGGCCCCCGCCCCGGTGACCTCCCCCGCGCAGCAGCCCGGCCACAGCGCCTCGCCGGCCGCCCTCCACAGCGTGCAGGGGACGTCGAGCGGGGTCTACGGCGGGACGATGTCCAAGCCGAGCTGCGACACCGAGCGGCTGATCGCGATGGTCTCGACCGGCGACGTCGGCCGGGCCTGGGCGTCGGCCGCGGGCATCGACCAGGGCGCGATCCCGTCCTACCTGCGCTCGCTCACCTCGGCGTACCTGCGCGTGGACACCCGGGTGACCAACCACAACTACAAGAGCGGCGTGGTGACGGAGTACCAGTCCGCGCTCCAGGCCGGCACCGCCGTCCTGGTGGACGCGCAGGGCGTGCCCCGGGTGCGCTGCTCGTGCGGCAATCCGCTGAAGGCGCCGGTACTGGTGGCCAACGCCAAGTACATCGGCAGGCCGTGGCAGGGCTTCGAGCCGACCACGCTGATCATCGTCGTGCCGGCGCCGCAGCCGGTGACCGAGATCATCCTGGTCAACATCCAGACGGGCGGCTGGTTCTCCCGTGTGACCGGACGGCTCGAAGTGATCGACCGGCCCGTGGGGCCGCCGAGGGAGCCGCTGGTGCCGTGGATCCCGCCGCCCACGCCGTGGCGGCCGGGCACGCCGTCGGGGACGGCCTCGACATCGGCCTCGGGGACCACGACGTCGGGTTCGACGACCTCGGGTTCGACGACCTCGGGCTCCACGACCTCGGGTTCGACGACGTCCGGCTCCACGACGTCCGGCTCCACGACGTCCGGCTCCACCACGTCGGGTTCGACCACCTCCGGCTCCACGACGTCGGGCTCGACCACCTCCGGCTCCACGACGTCCGGGTCCACGACGTCCGGCTCGACCACGTCGGGCTCCACGACCTCCGGGTCCACGACCTCCGGCTCGACCACCTCGTCGGGCGGGCCGTCGTCCTCCTCGGGCAGCCCGTCCGAAACGAAGGCGACGGCGACCACCACCTCCCCCGGCACGCCGACGTCGACGGCCACGTGCCGGCCGGCCGGCCCACCCCCCCCCCGGCCCCCCGGCCCGCCCCCCGGGCGGCCCCCCCCCCCCCCCCCCCCTGCCCGCCCGCCGTCCCCGCCCCCGCCCCCCCCGGCCGCCACACCCGGCACGCTGCCGACGTGCCCGCCCACGGCGACCGCGTCCCTCAAGACGACGTCCGCGGGCACCACATCCGCCGGCACCACGACGTCGACGACTCCCACGCACACGCCGACGGTCCACACCCCGACGGCGACGTGCGCGACCACCGCCCCGGCCACGCTGCCGGCCTGCGCAACGACCTCGGCCCCGACCCCCTGATCGCGTGACTCCCCCGCTGCCACCGGCCGTTCGGCCCGCCGGTGGCAGCGGCACGCGTCAGGGCAGCAGCACCCGGGTGTCGTCCGGCCCGAGCACCCGCCCGTCCGCCGCCCGCACCTCCACCGGCGCGACCGGCGCGCCGGACGCCCGCTCGACCAGGCGCGCGCGGGGCTCGTCGGCCCCGAAGAACCACTGGTCGCCCCACTGCCGCAGCGCCGTGACCACCGGGAACAGCGCGCGGCCCTTCTCGGTGAGCAGGTACTCCTGGTACGGGCCGCCGTCGGCGGCGGGCGCGAGCTCGAAGACGCCGTTCGCGACGAGGCTGGCGAGGCGCGCCGACAGGACGTTCTTCGCGAGGCCGAGGTTCTTCTGGAACTGCCCGAAGCGCCGCAGCCCGTCGAAGGCGTCGCGGACGATCAGCAGCGTCCAGCCGTCGCCGACGACGTCGAGCGGACGGGCGACCGGACAGGCCGACTCCTCGTGCGTGATGCGCTTCGGCACGTCCGCCGCCTCTCCTCCTCGGTCGTTCCGGTCACTCAGGGTATCGGTTGCCATCGAACCCGGCGGGCGTTCCGGGGCAGGCCGCGGGACGGCGGCCACGGACTCCGGCCACCGCCCCGCGAACCCGCCGGCCCTCAGAACCCGTGGGCACTCATGACCCGCCGGCCCTCAGTCGACGCAGGGGATCCCGCCCGCCTTGACCGCCGGTCCCTGCATCGGGAGGCCGGCCGCCGGGTCGCCCTGATCGCCGGAGGGAGCGGCGGACGGCGCGGCGCTCGGCGTGGCGGCACGGGCGCTGCCCAGCGTGACCACGACGTGCCCCGCGGGCACGCCCGAGGCCGCCGTCGCGGTGACGCCGTAGCGGGCCGCGATCGCCTGGGCGTCGGCCTTGGCGCCGGTGCCGTAGGTGACCGTGGTGGTCTTCGTCTTGACCGCCGCGTCGCCCACCTTGCCCGCCGGGTAGCCGAGTTCGGTGAGCGCCTTGGACTCGTTGGCCGCCGCGCCGGGCCCGGCGGCCGTCACCGCGAGCACGTCCACGGTCGCCTTGTCCTTGGCGGGCGTCGCCGCGGCCGTCGTGGGCGCGGCGCTCGCGGCGGCGGCGTCCCCGGGATCGGGCGCGGCCTGGACGGGCGCCGGGTCGCGGCTGAAGAGCTGCCGGGTGATCTTCTTGATCAGGTCCGGGTTGACGGTGTTGACCTCCTGGCCGCCGACCGTCTTGAATCCGGTGATCGGCAGGGTGTTGAACTCGACGTTGCCGCCGGTGAGGTTGGGCGCCTGCTGGGCGAAGTCGAGGATGTTCCACTCGTTGTCGATGACGACGTCCTTCTTCACCACCCCGAAGAGCTTCTGCATCTGGCCGAAGTCGTTGAGGATGCCCTGCTGCTTGAGCTTGTACTCGACCGAGGAGATGAACGCCTGCTGGCGGTGGGTGCGGTCGAGGTCGCCGTTGGTGAGGTGGTGGCGCTGGCGGACGAAGGAGAGCGCCTGGGCGGCGTCCAGCGAGCTGATGCCGGCGGGCAGCTTGAGCCCGGTGCCGCCGCCCTCGTGGCTCGCGGTGCGGGCGATGATCGGGTCGTCGACCGGGTGGTTGAGGCAGACCTGGATCGGCTCGACCGCCTTGGCGATGTCGTAGAAGCCGATCAGGTTGACCTCGGCGAAGTGGTCGATCGGGACGTCCAGGAAGCTCTGCACCGTCTGGATGGTGGCCGAGCGCCCCGCCTCGCGGCTCTGCCGCTCCAGCTCCGCCTTGGAGAGCCCCTTGTTGGCGAGCTTCGCCTCGGCGGCCTCCTTCGCGATCCCGTACGCCTCCTTGATCTTGTGCATCTTGCCGTCCGCGCCGACCGTCTGCACGTAGTCGTCGCGCGGGACGGACAGCGCGGTGACCTTGCCGCCGTTGGCCGGGATGTGCAGGACGATCAGCGCGTTGGTGTTGTACCCGCCGATCTCGCTCGACCCGGCGTGCAGCTCGTCCTCGACGAACTGCTTCGGCAGGTCGTTGCCGTCCATGTCCTTGCGGCTGTCGAGGCCGATCAGCAGCAGGTTCACCGACTTGTCGAGGTGCGGCGGGGCGTTCTTCTTGGCCTCGCCGAGCGCGCCGGACTTGGTCATGCCGTCGTCGAGGCTGCGGTACTCGTACCACGTGAAGCCGCTCGCCCCGAGCACGGCCACCGAGACGGCGCAGGCGATGGTGCGGGCCGCGACCGCCAGCGGCGCCGGTCCGCTGCGCGCGGCCCGCCCGCGCGGGGTCCTGCGGTCAGCCACGTCGACTCCTCCGGTTGCCGTCGGATGTCCCGCCGCCGCCGGCCCGGGCCTCCGGCTGCCGGCCCTCCGGCCGCCGCCGTTCGGCGACGGCCTTGGCCACGATCACCACGAGCGCCGCCACCACCGCCGCCGCCATCACCGGGAACGCCCCGACGACCCAGCGCAGCGCGCCCGTGCCGAGCTGCTTGGTGTTCTGGTACTGGTCACCGTTGAACACGTACTCCGTGGCGGAGGCCGTGACCAGCACCACGAGCGGCGCGCCGGTCACCACCCACCAGCGGCCCGCCGGGCTGCACAGCAGCGCGGCGAGCCCGGTGCCGAGGACGGCGGCGACGGCGAAGAGGATGCCGACGCCCGGGCCGCCCAGCTCGTCCGCCACGGCGCCGGCCAGCGGCAGGCCGATCGCCAGCACGACCGCCACGAGGCTCCCGCGCTTCTGCGCCTGCTGCTTGCGCCGCGCGGCGGCGTTCGCGCGCTGGCCCCGCGAGCCGGGCGCCGGGGCCGGCTCGGCCGCGCCCGCCGAACGCGACCGCTGCGCGGGGACTGCGGCGTCGTCGGGGCGCGGCCCGGCCTCCTGGTACGGCGTTCTCGCCCGCTGCCCGGCCATGCGCACTTCCCTCGATCGTTTCGGCTGCCGCGGCGCGAGCGCGCCGCTCTGCGTGCCGGGACGCGGAGCGTCCAGGCAGCGGTTCCCGCTTCTACAGCGCTGTAGAAGCGGGACTGGAGCATACAAACCCATTTCAGCAAAGTCACCCGCCGTGCTCCGCACCGGCGGACCACCGGGTGGCCGTCGCTAGGATGGTCATGATCCGAACGATCATGCCCCCCGCCACGTCGGCACATCAACAGGAACGCATCAGAGGAGCAGAGCGTCACCATGTTTGAGAGTCTGAAGAACCTCGCGGACAAGGCCACCGACCTCGCCCGCGAGCACAGCGACGTGATCGGGCAGGGTCTGGACAAGGTCGGCGACGCCATCGACGACCGGACGGACGGCAAGTACAGCGGCCACATCGACACCGGCGTCGAGAAGGCCAAGGACTTCCTCCGCAACCTCGACGGCGAGCAGAAGCCGGGCGAGTAGCACCTGCCGGACGCACGTCCACCAGTACGGACATCGAACGGAATTCCGGACGGACGGGGAGGGGCCGGCAACGGTGAGCGAAGAACAGGGCGGACCGCGCTGGGGACGCTGGATCGCCGTCGGCCTCGTGGTCGCCGTCGGCTGGGGCATGATCCGCGGCGGCGACCACCCCGGTGCACCGTCCGCCTCACCCTCCGCCCCGTCGGCCTCCTCCTCGTCCGCCGAGTCCTCCTCGTCCGCCCCTTCCTCGCCCCCCGCGCCGTCCTCCTTGCGGGACTACGACCCCGCCGACTACGCGAAGCCCGTCCGCGAGTACGCGGCCCAGGCGGGCGTGAACCCGCAGCTCGTGATGGCGATCCTCTACAACGAGTCCTACAAGCCGCACGACCCCGACCTCGAACGCGCCTGGCAGCGCAGCAAGCCCGACGCCTCCTTCGGCATCGCCAACATGCACCGCGCCGCGTTCGACGACACCAAGAAGGGCCGCGACTTCGCCTCCCGCCGCTGGGAGGAGCTCCCCGACGACCGCAACCTGGCCGTCCAGGCCGAGTCCTGGCACCTGCGCGACCTCGCCGACCAGCTCCCCGCCAAACCCGCCGGCCCCTACACCCGCGACGAACTCCTCGCCCTCGGCTACAACACCGGCTCCTCCAACATGCTCGCCTTCGCCCGCGGCGCCAAACCGGGCTCGCAGGCGCAGTCCTACCTCGACCGCCTCCACGACAACTGGCAGAAGTCCGCGGACGCGGTGAAGTGACCCGGCGGGCCCGGGCGGCCGGACCCGGGCCGCCAGGTCCCGGCCGTCAGGGGGTGGCCGTCAGGTCCCGGCCGTCAGGGGGTCGTGGTGGTCAGCCGGGTGGTCCACTTGGAGCGCCAGGCCAGGGCGTCGGTGACGGCTTCGGTGATGGTGCGGCGCGGGGTCCAGCCGAGGAGGGATTCGGCGGTGTCGATGGCGGCGTAGCAGCCGATGACGTCGCCGGGGCGGGGGCCGGCCTCGCGGACGTCGAGGCGGGCGCCGACGGCGGTTTCGAAGGCGGCGACCAGTTCGCGGACGGTGGTGCCCTCGCCGGTGCCGACGTTGACGACGCGGTAGCGCTCGGCGGCGCCCGGGGCGATCACCTCGTCGAAGCGCAGGAGGGCCGCCACGTGGGCGTCGGCGACGTCCTGGACGTGGATGTAGTCGCGGATGCCGGAGCCGTCGCGGGTCGCCCAGTCGGTGCCGGTGACGGTGAACGGGGTGCCGGCGCCGTGGGCCTCGATCAGCTTGCCGAGGGCGTGCGAGGGGTGGAGGTCCTGGAGGCCGGTGCGCAGCTGCGGGTCGGCGCCGATCGGGTTGAAGTACCGCAGGGTGATGACGCGCTGGTCCTCGGCGTCCTCGCCGCGGGTCCAGTCCTGGAGGATGCGTTCCATCATCTGCTTGGTGCGCGCGTACGGGCTCTGGGCGTCGACGGCGCAGGTCTCGTCGACGCGGCCGTCCGGGGTGGGCGCGTAGATGGAGGCCGAGCTGCTGAAGACGACGCGGGTGCAGTGGTGGCGCTGGAGGGAGTCGAGGAGTTCGACGGTCTTGGCGACGTTCTCGCGGTAGTAGTAGAGCGGCTTGGCCACCGATTCCGGCACGACGATCCGGGCCGCGCAGTGCAGGGTGGCGTCGATGTCGGGGTGTTCGGCGAAGACCCGGTCGAGGAGCTCGGAGTCGGCGATGTCGCCCTGGTAGAAGATCCTGTCCTCGACGAATTCGGCCCGGCCCCTGGACAGGTCGTCCAGCACGACCGGCGTCACTCCCCGGTCGAGCAGCGTGGACGCGACCGTGCTGCCGATGTAACCCGCCCCGCCGGTGATGAGGACCTTCTTCATAGGCCGCGCTCGCTTTCGTCCGTCCGGCCGCCGGGTGGCGGCCGGTCCTGAGACCAGGGACGGCGGCGCGGAGCGGACGGTTCCACCACGTACCGTGGCGGCAAGGGTCAGCGGCGGGCAGCGCGGGCGCGGAGCCAGTAGCCGACGGCGACGAGGACGACGGCCGCGGTGGCGGTGGCGATGGCGGCCCAGGTGGTCGTGTCCGACGTGGTCTCGTGGGCCGGCGGCGCGGCGGCGTGGGCGGCCTCGGGGGCGGCGGCGGACGTGGGGCCGGCGCTGCTGACGACCGGTGAGACGGACGGCGGGACGACCGGTGCGACGGACGGCCCGGCCGGGGCGGGGCCGGTCATCGCCGGGGCCGGGTCGGTGATCGCGGCCGCCTCGACGTCGAGTTCGCGCTCGCCGTGCCCGAGCGACGGGAAGGCGCAGTCGACGGTGACCTTCCAGTGCCCGGCGGGCAGCGTCTCGCGCGTGGTGTACGTCCCGGGGCGGCCCGGGACGGGGACGAGCACCCAGGGGCCGGCCGAGCGGCCGTCGCCGGAGGTCGCGGCGAGCGTGCCGGCGAACTCGTCGACGACCGGGTCGCGGTCGTTCTCGAAGGTGGCGACGGTGGTCACGTGGCCGTTCTGCTGGCCGGGGATCTCCAGGTGGACGGTGTCGCCGTGGGCGGAGGCGGGGAGGGCGGCGAGGCCGAGGGCGGTCACGGCGAGCGCGGGGGCGGCGAGGAGCGTTCGGGTGCGCATGGCGGGGGTTCCTCGTGGGGTGGGGGCGTGCGGGGCGGAAACGGGTGCGGGTGGGGGGGCGCCCCCCGG